>DATBBO010000151.1:0-13385 GCA_036270995.1 Dongiaceae bacterium
ATATTCGGATCCCGAGGCCGTCGCCAACGAGCTTCGGATGATCCTGGTCCCGGCCGGCAGCGGTGCCGCCTCGAATCTGATCCAGGTCGAGCCCGTCGACCGCATGAGCGCGATTTTGGTGATCACCTCGCAGCCCGCCTACCTCCAGCGGGCGCGCGAATGGATCAGCCAGCTCGACCATGGCGACGAAACCACGCAGCGCCGCCTCTATGTCCGCTATATCCAGAACGGCCGGGCGGTGGACTTGGCCCGCGTGCTGCGCCAGGCTCTCGGCATCGGTGGTGGCGGCGGCGCGCAAGAGGCCTCCTCCCCCGTCGCCCCTGGCATGGTCCAGAGCACGGTCAGCGCACCGGCCGGCGGCGGATTCAGCAATGGCGGCGGCATAACGGGCGGCGGCCTGGGTGGCTCGACTCCAACCCTGGGCGGCGGCCAGACCAGCGGATTTCCTTCCGGCGCGGGCGGCAATTCCCTCGGCGGCCAAAGCGGCGGTGGCTCCTCCTTCGGGAGCAACACGACGACCGGCTACGGCGGCGGCGCCGGCGGGCAGGACCAGACCGCCTCCTCTGACACCGGCGGGGACAACAGCGGCGGTCAGGGCGGGGATCAGCTTCGGATCGTATCGGATGCCCGCAACAACGCGCTCATCATCTATGCAACTCCGAAGGAGTACGAGCTGATCGATCAGGCGATGCAGAGGCTCGATATCGCGCCTCTGCAGGTGCTGATCGAGGCCACCATCGCCGAGGTGACCCTCAACAACCAGCTGCAATACGGCCTGCAATGGTTCTTCCAGTCAGGCGACAGCAGCTTCGTCTTCAGCACGCTCACGACGGGCGCGGTGTCGCCCATCTTTCCCGGATTCAACTATGTGCTGAATGCCACCAGCGCGCATATCGTCCTGAATGCGCTCACCGCCATCACCCAGGTCAAGGTGATCTCCTCGCCCGATCTCCTGGTGCTGGACAATGGCACGGGCCATCTCCAAGTCGGCGACCAGGTGCCGATTGCCACGCAATCCGCCGTCTCCGTTATCAGCCCCGGTGCGCCGGTGGTCAATTCGGTGGACTACCTCAATACCGGCGTCATCCTCAACATCACGCCGCGGGTCAGCTCCAGCGGCCTCGTCATGCTGGACATCGACCAGGAGGTCAGCCAAGCGGTGCAGACGACCTCGTCGAACATCGATTCGCCGACGATCCAGCAGCGGCGCATCGAGAGCTCGGTGGCTGTCAACACCGGCGAGACCATCGCTCTCGGCGGCCTGATCCAGGATCATCAGTCGAACACCGTGACCGGCATTCCCGTCCTGTCCAACATCCCCGTCCTCGGGAATCTGTTCAAAACGACGAATAACCAGCATGATCGGACCGAGCTCCTGGTCCTGCTCTCGCCCAAGGTCATCAAGAACAGCAACGATGCGCGGCTGGCGACCAACGAGCTTCGCCAGCGCCTGAAAGGGCTTCAGGTTCTGGAGCAAAAGATGCAGTGAGGGCGCCGGCAGATCGAAACCCCTAGGTCGCGGAAAACGCAAAGAGGCACGGAGAGAAGCGGGGGTCGTGCCTCTGCGCCCATCGGACCGGCATCCTGCGTGATTCTCTTCCTCTCTCGGCTCGCTACCCGCCTCGCTCCGACACTTCTGCGGCGAATGAGGTTGCCGGCAGCTTCTCCGGCCCAGGCCGGCTTCGCCCTCGTCCTGGTGCTCTGCGTTCTTGCCGTTCTCTCGGTCATCGCCGTGACCCTCATCCGCGAGACGCATGAAGAGACGCGATTCGAGAGCGCTGTCATCGAGGATGCCAAGGCCGAGGCCCTGGCCGAGGCAGGTATCCAGCAGAGCATGGTCGAGCTCCTGATCCCGCCGGGAAACGGGGCCTGGCAGGCGGATGGCAGCACACATGCCATCAGGCTGGGAGAAGGCAGCGTCAGCATCCGTATCGAGGATGAGAGCGGCAGGATCGACATCAATTCCGCCGACGATGCGACCCTGGAATCGATGCTGATCTCGGTCGGGCTTCCGACCGACGAAGCCCAGCATCTGGCGGCGGCCATCGCCGATTACCGCGATCCGCGCAAAATCAAGCATCCCGGGGGTGCCGAGGCCTTCGACTACGAGGCCGCCGGTCTCGATCACGGACCGAAGAATGCGCCCTTCGATTCGCCCGAGGAGCTGATGCAGGTCCTGGGCATGACGCCGGAGATCCTGAAGGCGCTTCTGCCCCTGATCACCGTCCACTCGCCATCGCGCGAGGTCAATCGTCAGGCGGCCTCCGCCGCCGTGCTGCGCGCGCTACCGAAGTCGGGCTTCAGCCAGTCCGAGCAGAACATGGCGACCGCCTCCTCCGGCGATCCCGCTGTGCAGTCTCCGCTCGTCTCGGCGCCAACCGTTGTCCGGGTGACCGCAGAGGCCAGGACGCGGGGCGGCGGGCATTTCATCCGCGAAGCCATCCTCCGGCGGAGCACGACCCCGATCCAGCCCTTCAACGTGCTGAGCTGGCGCCGGCGCTGGCCGGAGTCCTGAGGCCGACCGCTATTGCTGCGGGGCCGGCGGCGGAAGCGGCGGTGGGGCGCGGCGGTAATCGAGCGCCAATTCGCGCACGGCCGCCCCGTTGCGGAAGGAGGCGCTGTCGGTGCCGATGGAGACCAGCATCCATCCATCCAGGGCTTGGCCCGCTCGAAGGCTCATCACCCGCTTGCCATTGGTCGGCTGGAGAAGGGCGAGGCTCGATGTCCGGTCCCGCACGATCCCAACCAGGGTAAAATTCATCGGTGGCGGTTCGGGGACGGAAGGTTTTGTTGCGGCGCCGCCGGCCGCTGTCGCGCTCGAGGGCGGTGGCGGCGGCGGGCGTCGGGTGGGCGAGAACAGCGGCCGCTCGAGGACGATCGCCTCCTCCGCGGGGTCGAGGGTGATCGCTCCCATGGTCTTGGAGGCGGGCAGTGTCGCGGCACCGGGCGCGGCTCGCGGAACCGGTGTCGCAACCGGCGCATCGGCGTCCTGCCACTGAGACAGGACCGCTGACAGCATCAGCACGGCGACAGTCCCCGCCAGCAGACTCGGCAGATAGCGGCTCAGGCGACGCGAGCGGATCATTTCCTAACGTCCTGCCTGCCCAGCTGGCAAATTCGAGGATCGGACACGCTTGCGCTCACGGTTTCGCCGGGGCGTTTTCAGGGCCCAGCCAATATCCATAGCAATCGAAGGTGACGGAGAGCGGCCCGTCCTGGACCGGCTGTCCGGGGTCGCCGCTCGCTGTCGCCTGAATATCGAGATCGTCGATGAACAGCAGGGGCATGGTCGATTCGACGGAGCCCAGCAGCGCGTAGAGAGGGCCGAGGGTAGCCGTGACCTGGACGCGCACAGAGATGCGGCCGAGCCCGCTATCGGTCTTGCCGGCCGCCCATTGTATGGCCCCCAGCGAGATTCCCTGGGCGCTGGTGAGGGTCCTGAGGCGCTCCTGCAGCGCGGCACCGGCAAGGGCCTCCGTATCCGCGCGCATGAAGGCGTCGGACTGACCGATATCGCTCATCATTTTCGCCGCCTGAGCCTCGAGCTCGGGCTTGGTCGCGGCGACCGCCTTGATCCGGCTGAGCCGGGTCGCGGCGTCGGCGATCTCCTCGCGTGACTGATTCACGGAATCCAGGATGGGATCGATCACCCCCTCCTTGACCAGCAGGATGACGGCGAGCAGCAGCAGGATCGCACCCAGCCGGCTCGCCCACTGGCGGGCGGTGAGTCGCGGCGCGCTCGGCAGTCTCGGCCGCTTCAGCGGCTTGAGAGTGGCTCGCCTCATGACCCGGACTTCGGGGTGAGATCCGCCTCGATACTGAAGCGCTCGCGCTTCAGCGTCGAATCGGGAAGGACCGGCCCGCTCAGCCTCGCCCCCTGGAACATAGGCGAATCCTCGATGATAGGTACCAGCGTCGCCGCCGAATTGGCATAGCCCCCCAGCTCGACATGCCCGTCGCTGATTCTGAGGTCGGTCAGCCAGGTGTCGTCCGGCAGACGGGCCGTCAGCTCGGCCAGCACATCCACCATCAACGGAAGCGCCGCGCGCTGGGTCACCGCTTCGGCCCGGGTCCTCGCGAGGCTCAGCACCTGCTCACGCAGCTTGGCGGCAGCATCCGCGGCCGGCCGGTATTTCGCCGTTTCGGCGGCATAGGCCCCCAGCACCGCATCGTCGCGATCGAAATGAAGGAGCAAGGCGATCAGCCCCAGCACGACGGCAAAAGCGGCCAGTGCCGCCGGCAGACGCCAAGGAAGCCAGCGATCGACCCGCGCACCCAGGGCCAGGGGAAGATCGATGGGTGCGGCAGAGGCGCCCGTCTCCTCCGGCGGCTCGACGGCGACCCTGTCCGGCCGGATCCCCAGCGTCCTCGCCCGCTTCAGCGCCGCATCCACAGTGGCCCGCGGGACGACCGTCAGCTCGCAAATGACCTGCCCCCGCTGCCGGTCGAGGCCGGCGATTCGGGCCTGATACACCACCTCCTCGGCTTTGAAGGGCGTCAGGCGATCGATATCGAAGCCGACGCTTTCCCTGAGATTCTCGGCGACTGCAGCGGGAAGCGGCAGGCGCCGATGGAGCGCACGCTCGCTCGGGATGACGGCGAGGACCTCCGCCCATGGACCCTTGTCCTCCAGGCGCTTCAGCAGCGCGCGCTGGGCGGCGTCGGGAGCATCCGGTTCGAGCTTGGCGAAGGGACGTGGTTTCCCCCCGCCCCCCTCGAAGATCTCGGTGCCGTCGTCGCGCAGCAACAGATAGAGCCGGCGTTGCCGGCCTGCAATTAGCCGGCGGAGAGCCGACGGGATACAGGCGCCGAGCTCACCGAACCACCATCCGAAGAACCGGGCAGCGAGGGACGCCAGCGAGCGCGAGCCGCTGCCAAGGGACAGGTCAAACGCCATTGTTCGAGAACCGCACGGTGTAAAAGAGAGTGAGTCGGACGAGCTCTTGCCCCAGGGAGAGCGACAGGTCCAGCCGGATCAGCGCCGGAAGCCCCATCGGATCGGCCCAGCTGTCATGCCAGGCCGCGGCGGATTCGTTCGTCAGATGCCCGAAATAGGCAAGGCGAATCGATCTGACACCGGCCAGCAGCACGGTCTGGGCTGGCCCACCGGTCTCCATGGCGCCGATATTGCGCCGCCAGCTGAGCACCAGATTGCCGCCGCGGTCATTGGAATGCCGGGAAAGCTGGAATTCGCAATTGCCGGCGCTGCCGAGCTGATAGGGCAGCAGCGCCACGAAAATCATCCGATCGGCTTCACCTACGAATCCGGCCTTCTCGATGGGCGTCACCGCCGGGCCGGAGATCTCCTCGGCTCCCGGCGTCGCGATGACCGGCGTGGCGCGGCCCGCTTGGGCGAGCAGCTGGCGCAAGAAGCCATCGGCTCGCTCCAGTCGCTGCTCGAAGACCTGGCGGTCGCCGCCGGATTCCCAGACCCTGAGCCCCAGATGCATGCCACCCAGAAGCAGCACCGCCATCAGCGACAGTATCGAGAGCGCCACCAGCAACTCGACCAAGGTGACACCCGTCGGCCCGTCCTTGCCGGGCGCTGCCGGAGCGACAGGGAGAAGCTGTCTGGTCGAAGGACGGAAGATCATGGCGTGGCGGCCGGCAGCGCCGCGATCCGGAGGCTCGTCAGCGTCACGGGGCTGAAGGGCGGTTTATTTACCGTCAGCACGACGAGGTAGGTCGACAAGCCGGCCAGGCTGGCCGCAGGACGGCCGGTGACTACCGCCGGACTGACGCTGAGCGACCAGCCGCCGCCATCGGGGAATGCCCCTCGCGACAGCCCCGCCCTCAGCGGCAGATCCCGCCCGATGCGATCCATGGTCGAACGCGCGAAGAGCAGCGCCTCGGTTCCGGAATCGATCCGCCGCGAGGAGAGGAGGCTGGCCGATAGCACTTCCGCAAAGGTCGCCAGGATGATCCCCAGGATCACGAGCGACACCAGAATCTCGATGAGGGTGAATCCTGCCTCTGCGTTGTTGGTCCTAGTCATTGCTGAGGACGGCACGGCCCAGCGTCCAGTCGACGGTAACCTCATAGCGCCGCCCGCCATAGGCGAGAGCCAGCTTGCCGCCCGTCGAGGTGCCGTCGGGAAAGAAATCGATCTCGCCGGGCGCAGGACCCAGCGCACCCTCAGCCGATGTGAGCTCGAGGCCGAAGCGCGGGTCGAGGGGCACTTGAAGCCCGCCGGGGCCACGCAGCTGGCGATGGGCGAGGTCGAGACGGATCGCCGTCTGAAGGCCACCCTGGATCGCCTGGCGTTGCGCCTCGCGCAGTGCAAGCACGATCTCGCGGGCGGTCTGCTTCAATTTGAGCTGGGGCAGCACGCTCTCGAGCCGCGGCAGCGCCATGCTCGTCGCGGCGGCCAGGATCAACAGCACCACCAGCAGCTCGATCAGCGTATAGCCGTTTCGACGCTCACTGCTGCCAGTTCGTGATGTCACTGTTCTCGCCATCGCCGCCATCGCGCCCATCGGCGCCGAAGGAATAGAGATCGTAGTCGCCATGGCTGCCCGGGAATTTGTACTGATAGGGATTTCCCCAGGGATCCGTGAGGGAGTCCTTGTTCTTCAGATAGGGCCCGTTCCAGTGCGTAGCTCCCGCAGGCGCCGTCACCAAGGCCTGGAGTCCCGCCTGCTGCGTGGGATAGCTGCCGGTGTCGAGTTTGTAGATATCGAGGATGGAGCCCAGCTGCTGAATCTGGATATGGGCCGTCTGCACCCGTGCGGCGCTCAGATGATGGATCAGACGGGGTGCCGCGATCGCGATCAACAACCCCAGGATCGCCAGC
Source organism: Dongiaceae bacterium (assembly GCA_036270995.1). Lineage (GTDB taxonomy): Bacteria > Pseudomonadota > Alphaproteobacteria > Dongiales > Dongiaceae > DASXQK01. Next base: position 6,794 of record DATBBO010000151.1, read on the forward strand.
ACGACCAGGAGTTCCACCAGGGTGTAGCCCTCCTCCGACCGCGCGCCTCGCCACCGCCGTTCCTGCCGGCGCATCTGCGCCCTCGCCTCGTTTGCCTGCATATCAGCCTTCATGTGGTCGCCAAATCGTAGCTGCTGAGAATCGCCGTCAGCATGATGGTCACGATGCCGCCGACAAAAATGCCGATCCCGATGGTCACCGCCGGCACGAGGATCGCCTCCAGCCGCGCCAGGCGCAGCCTGACCTCGTCGTCATAGATGTCGGCCAGTCGCAGCAGCATGGATTCGAGCTGGCCGCTCTCCTCGCCGATGCGCAGCATCTGGTTGCCGAGGCGGGAGAGCACCGCGGCATCGCGGATCGAGGCCGATAGCCCCTCGCCCCGGCGCACGCGCGGGATGATCTGATCGACACGATGAGCGATATCCCGGTTCGAGATCGCCGCGGCGGCAACGGAGAGGCCCTGGAGCATGGGCATGCCGCTGGCATGGAGTGTGCCGAGAGTCCGGCAGAAGCGCGCCCCCTCGACCCGGTCGATCAGCCCGCCAATGATCGGCAGACGCCGGACCAGGCGATGCCACACCTCGCGCTGTGCCTGGGAAAGCCCGATGCCGCGCCCGGCGACCAGCAGGAGCGCCACCACCAGCAATATGAGCCAGCCCCAATTCGCGAGAAGCTCCGAGGCGGCGAAGAGGATCCGGAGTTCCAGCGGCGCCTGCGCGCCGCTGTCGAACAGGGTCTTGAACTCCGGCACCACCACCAGAAGCATCATGGCCATGGTGGCGATGGATACCAGAATCACGAAGGCGGGATAGTAGAGGGCCGAGCGCAGGTCGTCGGCGAGCTTGGTGGACTGCTCGAGTTGCTTCACCAGGCGGTCCAGCGCCTCGCCGAGGGCGCCGTTGCTCTCTCCCGCCCGGATAAGGCCGGAGCAGTAAGGCGGAACGCCGGCCTCCGTCGCCATGGCGTCGGCCAGGCTCGAGCCCTTGCGCACCGCCGCATGCAGGCCCTCGACGAAGGTCTTCCGGGCATTGTCCTCCGTCATATCGGCGATCAGGCGCAAGGCCCGATCGAGCTGGATGCTGGAGCGCAACAGGGTTGCAAGCTCGCGGGAGAACTCCAGGAGATCCTTGTTGCTGAGGCGCTTCTTGCCGCGGCCGGGAAGGGCGAGTTCCAGCCGCGGATTGAACCAGCGGTCCGCCGTCACCGATATGGGGAACAAATCCCGGGCCCGGATCGACTCGATCGCCCCGTCGCGCGTGGCCGCCTCCAGGGTCTCGACCACGACCTCGCCCGAATTCTTCACCGCCTTGAATCTGAACTTGGGCATTCCCTACGCCCGTCCCCAACAACCCGACCAGCTATAACATAACCCGCGGCAAACACGGGATAAATCGCGTTCAGCCTCACGCATCCGTCGTGGCGCGCAGGACCTCGTCCAGGGTCGTGAGCCCGGCGGCGATCTTCTCCACTCCATGGGCCATCATGGTCTGCATGCCTTCGCGCACCGCGAGATCACGGATCGTGCGCGACCCGGTATTGGTCAGGACCACCTGGCGGAGCGCATCGCTCATGGCCATGACCTCCGAGATGGTCGTCCGGCCGCTGAAGCCCGTGCCGCGGCATTTGTCGCAACCAACGGGATGATAGGGGGTGTGGATGCGGGAGCTCGCGAGGGTGGAGAGGCCCAGATGGCCGATATCCACGACATCTGGATCCGCCTTCCCGCGACAGTGCCGGCAGAGCGTACGGACGAGCCTCTGGCCCACCACCGCGGCCATGGTGGAGGTGAGAAGGAAATCTTCCACTCCCATTTCGATCAGGCGGGTGATCGCCGAGGGCGCGTCATTGGTATGCAGAGTCGCCAGGACGAGATGGCCCGTCAGCGCGGCATGGACCGCGATCTCCGCGGTCTCGGCATCACGGATCTCACCCACCATGATGATGTCCGGGTCATGGCGCAGGAAAGAGCGCAGCACATGGGCGAAGGTCAGGCCGAACTTCGGATTGACCTGGACCTGATTGACCCCGGGAATCTGGTACTCGATGGGATCCTCGACGGTGAGAATCTTCCGGTCGATGCGATTGAGCTGGCTGAGGGCGGCATAGAGCGTGGTGGTCTTGCCGCTGCCTGTGGGGCCGGTAACCAGCACCATGCCGTGCGGCCGCTCCAGCGCAAGCTGCAGGCGCTGAAGCCCGCTGCCGCCGAAGCCGAGCTTGGGAAGCTCCAGCGCCGTGCGGTCGCGATGGAGCAGCCGCAGCACGATGCTTTCGCCATGGAGGGTCGGCGCCGTGGCCACGCGGATGTCGAGGGTACCGCCGTCGACGGCGGTACGAATCCGGCCATCCTGGGGCTGGCGGCGCTCGGCGATGTTGAGGCCGGCCATGATCTTGATGCGCGAGGTCACGGCGAGCCGGTCCGTTTGGGGAAGCGCCTCGACCTCCTGGAGCCGGCCGTCGATGCGATAGCGCACGCGCAGCTGCTCCTCGAAGGGCTCGATATGGATGTCGGAGGCATGCTCGCCGACGGCACCGGAGATCAGCTGATCGACGAAGCGCACGACCGGCGCCTCGCTGGCGAGGTCGCGCAGCCGGTCGATATCCACCTCGGAGGAGGCATCCCCATCGGCGCCCTCGGCCGCCGCGGCGCCGGCAGTGGCGTGGCTGTCGGCTCTCAGCCGTTCGATCGCGCCCTGAATCTCCGAGGCGATGCCCACCTTGACGGCGACCCGCCGTCCCGTGGCGAGAGAAACCGCCTCGATGGCGAAGCGATCGTCGGGATTGGCCATGGCAACGATGACTTCGGCCTCGTTCACCTCGATGGGAAGCAGGGCGGCATCGCGCAGGAAACGCGCGCTGAGCCGGTCCATGAGCACGGCCTCCTGCGGGAATTCCTCCCGCGGCAGCAAAGGCAGTCCGGTAATGGCAGCGATCGCCTCGGCGAGGTCGCGCTCGGACACGATGCCGAGCTGGGAGAGAATTTCGGCGAACCTGCCCTCCGCCGAGGCCGCGGCCCGCTTGGCCCGCTGCAGCCCCCGCTCGTCGAGCTTGCCCCGCTCCATGAGATAGGCGGCGAGTTGCCCCTCGATGGAAGCCGGCGGAGCGGCCGGCGTCGGTTCGACGAGCTTCAGGCGTACTGGGGTGTCCATGATCCTCCCTTAGCGTCCTGCCTAGCCCAGCATCAACGGTCCATAGAGCCACACCAGCCAGGCGCCGAGGCAAAGATGGGGACCGAAGGGAAGGCGGCTCGTGCCGCGGATTTCCTGGCCCCCAAGCCGTGCCATCGTAGCATGAATGAGCCCTGCCGCACTGGCATAGAGGACCACGGTCGGGAGCCCCTGCCAGCCGACCCAACCGCCGATGGCGGCCAGCAGCCGGGCATCGCCCTCGCCCAGACCGCTGCGCCCCCGCAATAGGCGGTAAGCGAGCCCGACGACCCGCAGCAAGGCATAGCCGACCACCGCACCGATGGCATGGTTGGCCAGAGAGGGCGGATCCCAGAGAAACGCCAGGAGCAGGCCCAGCAGGGCTAGGGCGATGGACAGCGGATTGGGAATGACGAAATGGCGGAGGTCGATCAGAGCCACGGCTAGCAGCCCCCAGCCGAAAACCGCCGTCCAGGGTGCCAGGGGCGGAGGCACCGCCAGGATCGCCCAGACCGCCAGGAGAAGTGCCGCGACCTCCGCGATCGGATGAATCCAGCCGATCCGCGCCCGGCAATGGCGGCAGTGGCCCCGCAGGACAACCCAACTCAGAATTGGGACCAGCTCCGCGGGGCGAAGCATCGTCCCGCAGTGATCGCAGGCCGAGCGCCCCCACAGGACAGACCTGCCTTGGGGCAGACGAACCGCCAGCGTGCCGATGAAGCTGCCGATGAAGGGGGCGGCCAGCAGCGGTATCAGCAGCAAGGGGTCCACAGGCGTCTTGTCCTCCCGAATCGGCTTCCAGTGTCGGAATTCCTGGCCCGGCCTGCAACTCGGTAAGCTCGTGCCGCTATGCAGCATGCCGGATGCGGATGAGCCCCAAACTGCCGTGATTTGCGCCAATTTGTCAGTGCTGCTGCCGCATTTCGTGCATTTCATGCGGTGGAGAGGCACCTCATGCACGAGTTTTCCTCTGGTGCAGGCTGCATTGCTGCTGCGCTGCACGCAGCGCGAGGCTGAGGCCGAACGACCCGGGAGGAACCAGCCCATGATCCCTGGCGCTTTCGCCTATCACCGCCCCAAATCCCTGAGCGAGGCCGTCGGCCTGCTAGCCGAACTGGGGGAGGATGCCCGGCCGCTGGCAGGCGGCCATAGCCTGATCCCCATGATGAAGCTTCGCCTGGCGGCGCCCGAGCATCTGGTCGATCTGCGCGCCATCGGCGAGCTGCGCGGCATCCGCGCCGAAGGCAGCGACATCGTCATCGGCGCCATGACGACGCAGCACGAGGTGATCGCCTCCGACCTGCTGGGCGCAAAGCTCCCCATCCTCAAGGAGACCTCGCTCCTCATCGCAGATCCCCAGGTGCGCTATGCCGGCACCCTGGGCGGCAATGTCGCCAATGGCGACCCCGGCAATGACATGCCCGCCGTGATGATCGCGCTTGGTGCCAGCTACCAGCTCATGGGCAAGGGCGGCGAGCGCCGGGTCGCGGCCCGGGAGTTTTATCAGGGAGCTTATTTCACCGCGCTGGAAGCGGGAGAGATCCTGACGGCGATCCGCATCCCCATGCCGCCCGCCGGGCACGGCCACGCCTATGAGAAGCTGAAGCGCAAGATCGGCGACTACGCCACGGCGGCCGCGGCGGTCATCCTGACGCTTGCCGGCGGAAAGGTCGCGAGCTGCGCTATCGGCCTCACCAATGTCGGCGAGACGGCGCTCTACGCCGAGGATGCGGGCCGGATCCTGGCCGGCTCCAGCCTCGACGCCGAGACGGTGAAGCAGGCGATCGCCGCAGCCGAAGCAATCACCGCGCCCGCATCGCCCGCGGCCGCATCCTCGTCTTCCTCAACAACGACTGCCTCGTGCGGCCGGGCTGGCTGAAGGCGCTGCTCGACACCTTCGAGGCCCATCCAGATGCCGGAGTCGTCGGCTCGAAGCTGCTCTTCGAGGACGGCAAGCTTCAGGAGGCAGGCGGCATCCTTTGGGCCGATGGATCGGCCTGGAACTGGGGCCGCAACGACGATCCCGGGCGGCCCGAATACTCCTATCTTCGCCAGGTGGACTACGTCTCGGGTGCCAGCCTCGCCATTGCGAACCAACTCTTCCAGGCCCTGAACGGGTTCGATGAACACTACACCCCGGCCTATTGCGAGGATGTGGACCTCTGCCTGCGGGTCCGGCAAGCCGGATACAAGGTGCTCTACCAGCCGATGTCGGAAACCGTCCATCTCGAAGGTCAGTCCCACGGAACGGACGACACGCGCGGCCTGAAGGCCCATCAGGTCACCAACACCAAGAAGCTGTTCGAGCGGTGGAAGGAGCAGATCGCCAACAACGGCGCCAATGCCGAGCGTCCTCTGCTGAACAAGGACCGCGGCTATCTCGCCCGGGTCCTGGTCATCGACGCGACCACGCCAGAGCCCGACAAGGATGCCGGGTCGGCGGTGGCGCTCGAGCAAACGCGCGTCCTGCAAGACCTGGGCTATAAAGTCACCTTCATCCCGGAAGACAATTTCGCTCATATGGGCGAGCCCACGCGGCGGCTTCAGGCGATGGGCATCGAATGCATTTATGCGCCCTATGTGCAATCGGTTCATGAATGGCTCGAAAAGCTCGGGGATACCGTCGACGTGGTCCACGTCTACCGTCCTGCCGTGCTGGAAAAATACCTCGATATGATTCGGCGCCTCGCGCCGCAGGCAAAGCTGATCTACTCGAACGTCGATATGCATCATCTGCGATTGCTGAGGCAGGCTCAAACGACCGGCGACAAGAAGATCAAGCGTGAGGCCGAGCGGACTCGCGAACTGGAGCTGGATCTGCACCGAAAGGTGGACTGTAGCCATGTCCATAGCGACGCTGAGATGACGCTCCTTGCGAAGGCGGCGCCGCGCGCGATGGTCCGCGTCATGAGGTGGATCATTGAAGTGGAAGAGCGGTCGGCGACATGGGAAGGTCGGAGCGCGATTGCTTTCCTTGGTAGCTATCAGCATCCGCCCAATGCCGACGCCGTCGAGCATTTCATCGGCGACATATTGCCGACCGTCGTCCGGTCCGTCCCAGAGGTGAAATTCCTCATCTGCGGCAGCCGGATGCCGGAGCGGTTCAACAGCTTCGCTGGGCCGAATGTCGAAGTGGTCGGTTTCGTCCCCGATTTGCGCCTGCTGTTCCAGCGCTGCCTCGGGACGGTCGCACCGTTGCGCTTCGGTGCCGGTTTCAAAGGCAAGGTGGCGACAAGCCTGTCCTACGGTGTGCCGTGCATCGCGAGCGCGATTGCACTGGAGGGCACGGGATTGGCCAACGGAGACGGCGTGATCCTGGCGGAGACGCCCGCATCCTACGCCAAAGCTATCCGCAGTCTTTATCGCAATGAAAAGTCCTGGCAGGGCCTGTCGAACCGCGGGATCGAGGCGATCGATCGCAACTACTCCCGAGCCACCGCCCGGGAGTT
>DATBBO010000152.1:0-2386 GCA_036270995.1 Dongiaceae bacterium
AGATCGTCATCGAGCTTCCCGGCGCCGGGGCCGATCCGCGGGCGGCCCGGGGCGTTGCCTTCCGCGACCTGACGGCCCATCCCTGGGCCGGCACGCCGGTCAGGCTCATCCTCTCGGCCAGCGACGCTACGGGCCAGACCGGCTATGCCCAGCCCTTCGACATGATCCTGCCGGCCCGGGTCTTCACCCATCCCGTCGCCAAGGCAATCATCGAGCAGCGCCGCCAGCTCACCCTCCATCCCGACGAAAGGCTCGCCGTGTCGCGCCGGCTGCTCGCCATCGGCAACGCGGCCGACGCCTATGACAACGATCCCGTCGTGACCCTCGCGCTGCGCATCACCGGCCGGCGGCTGATGAAGGACGAGACCGGGGCCGAGATCACCTGGGCCCAGGACATGCTGTGGCAGACGGCGCTGCGCCTCGAGGAAGGCGGGGTCGGCAATGCGGAAATGCAGCTGCGTGCCGCCGAGCAGGCGCTCCAGGATGCTCTCGATCGCGGCGCCTCGGACGAGGAGATCGACCGGCTGATGAATCAGCTGCAGCAGGCGATGAATCAGTTCCTCGACCAGCTCATGGCCCAGGCGCAGAAGAACCCGCCCAGCGACATGGACCGCAACGCCCTGAACAAGCAGATGACCCTGGACCGCGATCAGCTCCAGCGCATGCTCGATCGCGCCCGGGAGATGGCCCGCGGCGGGGCGCGCGACGCCGCCCGCCAGATGCTCTCCCAGCTTCAGGAGATGCTGGAGAATCTGCGCGCCATGCCCTATGCGCAGAACGATCCGGGAGCGCAGCAGGGCCAGCAGCTCATGCGCGATCTCAACGATCTCGCCCAGCAGCAGCAGAACCTTCTCGACCAGACCTATCGCGAATCCCAGCAGCTCGCCCCGGGCCAGAACTCGCCCAATGCGGGGCGCTTCGCCCAGGATCAGGGCGATCTGCGCGACCAGCTCGACAAGCTGAACAAGCAGTTCGGCGCCCTCATGGGCCAGATCCCGCAGCAGCTCGGCGAAGCGGGCCAGGATATGGGCGAAGCCGAGAAGCAGCTGCGCGCCGGGGTGCCGGGCAATGCCATCGATCCGCAGACCCAGGCGCTGGAGGCCATGCGCCAGGGCGAGCAGGCCATGATGGAGGCACTGGGCAAGCGCTTCGGGCGCGGCAGCGGGCCGCGCAACGGACCGGACCAGGATCAGTTCGGCCAGTCGACCGATCCGCTCGGCCGTACGCTCCCCGGGGCCGGCCAGATCGATACCGGCGATGTCAAGATCCCGGACAAATCCGACATGCAGCGCGCCCGCGAGATCCTGGATGAGCTCCGCCGTCGCGCCGGCGAATCCCAGCGTCCGCGCTACGAGCTCGACTATCTCGACCGCCTGCTGAAGCGGTTCTGAACCCGCGAGTCACGATCCGTTCGCGTTGAGCGGCCGCCCTCGGCCGTGATATCTTGCGCGCCCGATTGGCTCTATCCACCACAGATTTTCTCAGTTCTGCACATGGAGCGATGTGATGCGGACATGGTTGGGAATCGTCGTGGCGTGTCTGTTCCTGGTCGGCGCTCAGCAGGCAAAGGCAGCGCCGCTGACCGAAGACACGCTGAAGAGCATGCTGGAAAATCTCGGATACGACGTCACGGTCTCGGGCGATAAGCCGCCGCATCACTACAAGATCGGCGAAAGCGGCTCCAATCTCGACTACACTATCTCGCTCGAGCTATCGACCGACAAGGGCAATACCATTCTCTGGATCTATGCCGGCCTTTACGAGGTGCCGTCGCCGACGCCGAGCGCGCCCCTGCTCGCTCTGCTGGCGAAGAACGATGAGATCGGTCCCACATTCTTTTCCTATGCCACGAGCAACAAGCTCATGTACCTGAATGCGCCCACCGCCAATATCGACATAACGCCGGCGATCCTGCGCCAGAAGATCAGGAACTTCGTCACCAAGCTGGACAGCACTTACAGCCTCTGGAACGTCAAGGACTGGAAGTAGCCGGCGGCAGGTCCGCGAGCAGGGCGGGCTTGCGATAGTTCGTGGCGGTAGCTGGATTGTCGGCGCCCGGCCCGGGCTCTATTTTCCCGGGCCGAGGCCGCGCGAAGCCCAGGGAGAACCTCGCCATGAACCAGGAAGTCATCGTCACCTGCGCCGTCACGGGCGCGGGGGATACCGTCGGCAAGCACCCCGCCATTCCGGTGACACCGCAGCAGATCGCCGATGCCGCGATCGAGGCCGCCAAGGCCGGTGCCGCCATCGCCCATATGCATGTCCGCGAGCCCTCGACCGGCAAGGGCAGCCGCAAGACGGAGTATTACCGCGAGGTGGTGAAGCGGGTGCGCGACAGCGGGGTCGATATCATCATCAACCTGACCGCCGGCATGGGCGGCGATCT
>DATBBO010000153.1:0-12214 GCA_036270995.1 Dongiaceae bacterium
AGGAGCCGAAGGCCAAGGAGCCGAAGGCCAAAGAGCCGAAGGCCAAGGCCGAGGCCAAGACCAAGGAACCGAAAGCCGATAAGTCCGAGAAGGCCGAGCGCAAGAGCAAGGCCGAGAAGGGCGAAGGCAAGGGAAAGAAGAAGGGCTGATCGCCCCATCTTCTTGGGATTGATCAGGAACGGCCGCCGTGGGATACGGCGGCCGTTTCGATTCGCGGGAGTGACGCATACCCCATCTGGCGGAGACTCTGTTCCCACGCCTGCAAAAACGGAAGGCAGGCCTGCGGCAGGCGCGACTTGGCCCGCAACCATTAAGGGGGCTAGACTTGCTTCGTTCTGGAGGGGGATGGGATGCTGTTTGCGCGGATTCTAGAGAAGACCATCAAGATCGGCCGCCTGACCCTGATCGACGGGAACGGCCGGACGCATGTCTGCCAGGGTGAGCGGCCCGGCCCCTCCTGCACCCTGAGAATTCACGACCGCGCGCTGCACTGGAAGCTCGTGACCAATCCGAAGCTCAGCTTCGGTGAGGCCATCATGGACGGCACGTTGACCTGCGAGGATGCCGATCTCTATGGCGTCCTTGATCTCGTGGCCCAGAACCTCGCTTATCTGGAAAGCCATCCGAGCCAGGCCTGGCGGGCGCGCCTGGGCCGGGTCGCCCGGTTTCTGTACACCTACAACCCCGTCAGCAGGGCGCGGAAGAACGTCGCACATCACTACGATCTCTCCGGCGCACTCTACGATCTCTTCCTCGATAAGGACCGGCAGTACAGCTGCGCCTACTTCGCCAGCGACAACGACAATCTGGAGACGGCGCAGGCCAACAAGAAGCTGCATCTGGCGGCGAAGCTCAGGCTGGCACCGGGTCAGAAGGTGCTGGACATCGGCAGCGGCTGGGGCGGGCTCGCCCTCTATCTCGCCAAGCTTGCCGGCGTCGACGTCACCGGCATCACGCTCTCGACGGAGCAGCACAAGCTCTCCGAGGAGCGGGCGGCAGCGGCCGGCCTCAGCGAGCGCGTGCGCTTCTTCCTGCGCGACTACCGCCACCAGACCGGCCCCTTCGACCGCATCGTGTCGGTCGGCATGTTCGAGCATGTCGGCGCCTCCCACTACCGGGAGTTCTTCCACAAGGTGAAGGAGTTGCTGACCGATGATGGCGTGATGCTGCTCCATGCCATCGGCCGGATGGAGCCGCCGGGCAGCACGAATCCCTGGCTCAGGAAATACATCTTCCCCGGGGGCTATACCCCGGCGCTGTCGGAAGTGCTGCGGGCGGTGGAGGATGTCGGGCTCTGGGTCACCGATATCGAGATCTTGCGCCTGCACTACGCCTCCACCCTGCGCGAATGGCGCCGGCGCTTCGAAGCGAACCGGGCCAAGATCGAGGCGCTCTACGACGCGCGCTTCGGGCGGATGTGGGAGTTCTATCTCGCCGGCTGCGAGGTCGCCTTCCGCTATATGGGGCAGATGGTTTTCCAGATCCAGCTCGCCAGGCGCCAGGATGCCGTCCCCCTCACCCGGGACTACATCACCGATTTCGAGCGCGCCAATCAGGGCCGCGTGATCGCCGCCTGACGGCAGAGTCGCCTCGCGCCTGCGAATCGACTACCGTTATCCACACAAGTCACAACTGACTTGCCATAAGTCACCACTGACTGTGGGTGTCGCGCGCTGTAGGGTGCGGCGATGGAAGTGAAGACCACGGGCAGTCGCAACATCACGGCGCTGCGCCAGCCGGGCGAGCTGCCGCCGCGCGTGCCGCCGCACAATTACGAAGCCGAGATGGCGCTTCTCGGCGCGATCCTCGCCAACAACCTGGTCTTCGACAAGGTCAACGAATTCCTGCGGCCTGAGCATTTCGCCGATGCCCTGCATGGGCGCATCTACGAGGCCGCGGGCAAGCTGATCGAGCGCGGGCAGATCGCCAATGTGCTGACGCTGAAGAACCTGTTCGACCAGGACCCGGCGCTGGCCGAGCATGGCGGCGCGCAATACCTGGCCCGGCTCGCCGCCTCGGTCGTGACCGTCATCAATGCCGAGGATTACGGCCACACGATCCATGACCTGTTCCTGCGCCGCGAGCTCATCGATCTCGGCGAGGAGATGGTCAACTCCGCCCACACCCATGACCTCGATCTCTCGGCCGTGGAGCAGATCGAGACGGCGGAGCAGCATCTCTACAACCTCGCCGAGACGGGCGATACCGAGGGCGGGCTCAAGCCCTTCACCCAGGCGCTGACCGGTGCGGTCAAGATGGCCGAGGCCGCGGTGCTGCGGGAGGGCCATGTCACCGGCATCACCACCGGTCTCATCGATCTCGACAAGAAGCTGGGCGGGCTGCAGTCCTCGGATCTGGTGATCCTGGCCGCAAGGCCCTCCATGGGGAAGACCTCGCTGGCAACCAACATCGCCTATAACGCGGCCAAGGCCTATGAAGAGACCCGCGACGCCACCGGCGCCGTCAAAGCCATCAACGGCGCCAAGGTCGCCTTCTTCTCCCTCGAGATGTCGGCCGAGCAGCTTGCCACCCGCGTCCTTTCCGAGCGGACCGGGATCTCCTCCGATCGCGTCCGGCGCGGGGAGATCAGCCGGGACGACGACTTCTCGCGGCTGGCCGCCGCGGCGGAGGAGATGCAGCGCCTGCCGCTCTTCATCGACGATACGCCCGGCATCACCGTGCCGGCCATGCGTACCCGCGCCCGGCGCCTGAAGCGCCGCCACGGGCTGCAGATGATCGTCGTCGACTACATCCAGCTCATGCGCAGCCCGGCCGGGATGCGCACCGAGAACCGCGTCCAGGAAGTCTCGGAGATCACCCGGGGCCTGAAGGCGATCGCCAAGGAGCTCGATGTCCCGGTGCTGGCGCTCTCCCAGCTTTCGCGTGCCGTCGAGCAGCGTGAGGACAAGCGCCCTCAACTCGCCGATCTGCGCGAATCCGGCTCGATCGAGCAGGATGCCGATGTGGTGATGTTCATCTTCCGCGAGGAGTACTACCACGAGCGCGGCGAGCCGAAGCAGCGCGAGGACGAGAGCAACGAGAAATATGCCGACCGCCACGCCCGCTGGCTCGAGCGCGGAGAGCGCATCCATAACGTCGCCGAGATCCACATCGCCAAGCAGCGCCACGGGCCGATCGGCATCGTCGAGCTCTTCTTCGATGGCATGGTGACCCGGTTCAGCGATCTCGTCCGCGACGACCGGATGGGTGGCTAGCATCCCGCCCGAGAAAAGCTTGCCCTCCCACCGCTCATTTCCTCGCCCGCCCTACACTTACCCCCTCGCCCCCCGCAGCGGGGAGAGGGCTGGGGTGAGGGGGTTTCACAGCAGTGGGATACGCGCCTGCCCTGCCCTCGCCCTCCCCGCGGCTTCGCCGCCGCGCCCCTCCTCCCTCTCCCGCTTCAAAGCGTGGGAGAGGAAAAAGAGAGGCGTCACACCGTGTTGAGCGAGTCGGGCGCCGCCGATCGTGAGGAAGACGATCAGGCGATCCTGACCATCGATCTGGGCGCAGTGGCCGAGAACTGGCAGCTGCTTCAGCGTGAGGCGGCGCCGGCCGAGGCGGCCGCCGCCGTGAAGGCCGACGGCTACGGCCTCGGCATGGCCCGGGTGGCGCCGGTCCTGGCAGCGGCGGGGGCGCGCAGCTTCTTCGTGGCCACGGCCCGGGAGGGTGCGGCCTTGCGCGCGCTCCTGCCGGTATCGGACATCTATGTCTTGAATGGGGTGGCGGCCGGCGGCGCCGATGCCATGCACGAGCATCGCCTGCGCCCCTGCCTCTGCAGCCTCGACCAGCTCGCCACATGGCGGATGCGAGGCAAGGGCCGGCCGGCCGCGCTCCATATCGATACCGGCATCAACCGCCTGGGCCTCGGTCCGGACGAGGTGGCCCGATTGGCCGGCAATCAGTCAGCGCTGGCGGGGATCGAGATTTCACTGGTGATGAGCCATCTCGCCTGCGGCGACGACCCCGGACATGACCTCAACCGGCGCCAGCTCGCTGATTTCCACGCGGCGCGCCAAGCGCTGGGTCTCGGGGGCGTGCCGTCCAGCATCGCTGCCTCCTCCGGCATTTTCCTCGGGCGCGACTATCATCTCGACATGGTGCGACCCGGCGCCTCGCTCTACGGCATCACACCGCTCGCGGGCCGCCCCAATCCGATGCGCCAAGTCCTTCGCCTTGAGGCAAAAATCATCCAGGTCCGTCATGTCGAGAGGGGCATGACCGTCGGCTATGCTGCGACACATCCCGTCGACGAGCCGGGGCGGATCGCCGTCATTGGTCTGGGTTATGCGGACGGGTTTCTGCGCGCCCTCGGCAACCGGGGGCATGGCGTTCTTGCCGGCCGGCGCGTGCCCGTCGTGGGCCGCGTGTCGATGGATCTGGTCACGCTGGATGTCTCAGCGATCCCGCCCGAGCTGGCCCTGCCCGGGGCCCTGGTCGAGCTGATCGGCCCGGAGCATTCCATCGAGGAGCTGGCGGCGGAAGCCGGCACCAGCGGCTATGAGATGCTGACGGTCCTCGGCCGGCGCTATCGGCGCGTCTATATCGAGCCCGCCGCCCGCGGAGTCGGCGATGAGGACTCGGCATCGTGATGATGCTGACGCTTTGCTCAGACCAACATCCCGCCCTTTCTCAGACGGATCAGCTTTGAGCCGGCGCCGTGGTCTCAAGAGCCCTTATGCCACCGGACATTGCCGGCCTTGATGGCCGTTTCCGATCGCCGTATCGTGCCGGCTCCATTCTCTTCGCGCCGCCGCCACCCTCGTGGATCGATGCTTGCAAGGCCCTTGAAAAACCAGCAAAAGTTAGCGTTTTCCAAAATCCGTTAGCATCGGTTAGAAGCTTTTCCGCATCATGACAAATATCCTGCAGCCCATCGGCGCCGCCGTGCTCAACGGCCTGGAGCAGCTTGGCCGCATCACTCTCTTCGCGGCCGAGGCCATCCTCTCCGCCTTCCGGCCCCCCTTCTATTTCCGCCTGCTGGGCCGCCAGTTCATCGATATCGGCTACTACTCCCTGCCGGTGGTCGGGCTGACTGCCATCTTCACCGGCATGGTGCTGGTGTTGCAGAGCTATACCGGCTTCTCCCGCTTCAACGCCGAATCCGCCATTCCCAATGTCGTGGTGGTCGCACTGACCCGCGAGCTGGGCCCGGTGCTGGCCGGTCTCATGGTGGCGGGCCGCATCGGCGCGGCCATGGCGGCGGAGATCGGCACCATGCGGGTGACCGAGCAGATCGACGCCCTCAGCACCCTCTCCACCAACCCGATGAAGTATCTCGTGGTGCCGCGGCTGGTGGCGGGGCTCCTGGCGCTTCCCTTCCTCGTGGCTGTGGCCGATGCTATCGGCGTATTCGGCGGCTATGTGATCGCTGTCTACAAGCTGGGCTTCAACTCGGCGGTCTATCTGCGCAACACCGTCGACTTCGTCACCAATCTCGACATCGTCTCCGGCTTGGTGAAGGCCGCCGTCTTCGGCTTCATCGTGACCCTGATGGGCTGCTACCACGGCTATCACTCCCGCGGAGGCGCCCAGGGCGTGGGTGCCGCGACCACCAATGCCGTGGTCTCGGCCTCGATCCTGATCCTGGTGCTGAACTACATCCTGACCGAGGTCTTCTTCTCCCGATGACCGGCGCGCCGAAGATCGCGGTGAGCGGCCTTCACAAATCCTTCGGCGCCAAGAGGGTGCTGCGGGGCGTCAACCTCAGCGTGGGCGTCGGCGAATCCCTCGTCGTCATCGGCGGCTCGGGCTCGGGCAAATCCGTGCTGATCAAATGCATCCTCGGGCTGCTGCGCCCGGACTCCGGCAGCATCCTGGTGGACGGGCAGGAGACGGTGGGGCTCACCGGCAGCGAGCGCGAGAAGATGCGCCGGCAGTTCGGCATGCTGTTTCAGGGCTCCGCCCTGTTCGATTCGCTAAGGGTCTGGGAGAACGTCGCCTTCGGCCTCATCCAGGGCGAGCGCATGGACCGGCGCCAGGCCAAGGAAATCGCGCTGCGCAAGCTCGGCGCCGTGGGGCTGGAGGCGCCGGTGGGCGAGCTCTTTCCGGCCGAGCTCTCGGGCGGCATGCAGAAGCGCGTCGCGCTGGCCCGCGCCATCGCCAAGGAGCCGGCCGTCATTTTCTTCGACGAACCGACCACGGGCCTCGATCCGATCATGGCCGATGTGATCAACAAGCTGATCATCAAATGCGTGCGCGACTTGGGCGCGACCGCGGTCTCCATCACGCATGACATGGTGAGCGCCCGGCATATCGCCGACCGCATCGCGATGATCTATGAAGGGCGCATCATCTGGCAGGGGCCGGCCAAGGAGATCGACAGCTCGGGCGATCCCCATGTCGAGCAGTTCATCCACGGCCGCGCGGAAGGCCCCATCTCCATGCCGGTCCGCTCGCTTTAGGGAGCCTCTTCGAGTGGCGAAGGCCGCGGCCCGCTATGTCTGCCAATCCTGCGGCGCCAGCTTCCCGCGCTGGAGCGGGCGCTGCGATTCCTGCGGCGAATGGAACACCATCGTCGAGGAAGCGGCAGCCGAGACGGCGCCCAAGGGGCTCTCCGCGGGCCGCGGGCGCAAGATCGATCTCCAGCCGCTGGCCGGCGAGAGCGCCCCGGCGCTGCGCCGGGGGAGCGGCATCGCCGAGTTCGACCGCGTCGTGGGTGGCGGGCTCGTCAAGGGCTCGGCCCTTCTCATCGGCG
This sequence comes from Dongiaceae bacterium, assembly GCA_036270995.1. Lineage (GTDB taxonomy): Bacteria > Pseudomonadota > Alphaproteobacteria > Dongiales > Dongiaceae > DASXQK01. The sequence continues at coordinate 6,695 of DATBBO010000153.1, forward strand.
GCGATCCCGGCATCGGCAAATCGACCCTCGTGCTCCAGGTGGCGGCCGCCCTCGGCCGCTTTGCCGGGGCGCCGGGCACCATTTACATCTCCGGCGAGGAGGCCATCGAGCAGGTGCGGCTGCGCGCCGGGCGTCTTGGCCTCCTCAAGGCGCCCATCTCCCTGGCGGCGGCGACATCCATCCGCGACATCGCCGCCACGCTCGACGGTGCCTCGCCGCCGGAACTGGTCATCATCGATTCCATCCAGACCATGTATCTCGACAATCTCGATTCGGCCCCGGGCACGGTGGCCCAGGTCCGGGCCTCGGCGGCGGAGCTGATCCGGCTCGCCAAGCGCCGGGGCTTCAGCCTGCTCCTGGTGGGCCATGTCACCAAGGAAGGCATGATCGCCGGCCCCCGGGTGCTCGAGCATATGGTGGACACCGTGCTCTATTTCGAAGGCGAGCGAGGCTACCAGTTCCGGATCCTGCGCGCGGTCAAGAACCGCTTCGGTCCGGCCAATGAGATCGGCGTCTTCGAGATGACCGATGCCGGCCTCGTCGAGGTCCCCAATCCCTCCGCCCTTTTCCTCGCCGATCGCCACAGCGAGGTCAGCGGCGCCACGGTCTTCGCCGGAATGGAGGGAAGCCGGCCGCTCCTCGTCGAGATCCAGGCCCTTCTCGCACCCGCCCCGCCCGGCTCGCCGCGGCGCGCGGTGGTAGGGTGGGATTCCGGCCGCCTCGCCATGGTGCTGGCCGTCCTCGAGACCCGTTGCGGCCTTGCCCTCGGCGCCTACGATGTATATCTGAACGTCGCCGGGGGCTTGCGAGTCGGGGAACCGGCGGCCGATCTGGCGGTCGCGGCGGCCCTCCTCTCCTCCCGGCTCGCCCGTCCGATGCCAGCCGGGACCGTGGTCTTCGGCGAGATCGGCCTGGGCGGCGAGGTGCGGCCCGTCAGCCAGATCGACCAGCGCCTGAAGGAAGCGGAGAAGTTGGGCTTTACCGACGCCTTGATCCCGCCGCTCGGCGGCCGCCGCAAGATTCAGGCGAGCGGCCTGCGCCTCGCATTCATCGCCCATCTCTCGGAGCTCGTCGAGCGACTCGGGGGTCGCGGGGCGCCCTCGGGCGGCGCGGATTGAACGGCCTTTCCGCCAATATCGTCGATCTCGCCGTCATCGGCGTGATGCTGATCTCCGCCCTCCTCGCCTTCGGGCGCGGGCTGGTGCGCGAGGTGCTTTCCATCGGCGCCTGGGTCGCGGCCGCCCTGGCGGCGATCTGGGGCTTCCCCTATGCCAAGGACATCGCGCGGAAATACATCTCCATCGAGATCCTGGCCGATGTGGTGACGGCCACCACCATTTTCCTGGTGACCCTGATCATCTGCGCCTCCATCAGCCACTCCATCGCCCGCAATGTCCGCGGCAGCACTTTCGGGGCGCTGGACCGCTCGCTCGGCCTCCTATTCGGCCTGTTCCGCGGCGCTGTCCTGATCTGCTTCGCCTATCTCCTGTTCACCTGGGCGGTTCCCAATGAGGCCGATCAGCCCGACATCATCAAGGAGGCCCGCTCGCGCGCGCTGATCGCGAGCGGGGCGGATATCCTGCGCTCCCTTCTGCCCCAGGGCGCTCTCGACAAGGGCGCGGCGGCGGCGGCCAATGCCCGCCGGCAGCTCGAGCAGCAGGCAACCCAGCAGCTCCTGCAGAACCAGGGCCAGCCGGCGCCGAAACCCGCTGCGCCGAAGGAAGATCCGGGGTATAACGCCAAGGAGCGGAAGGACCTCGACCGCTTGATCCAGGGCAGCCAGTAGCCATCTCATAGGCATGATGATCGCCACCAACCCCTTCGACGACGACAAGCTCAAGGAGGAGTGCGGGGTCATCGGCATCTACACGAAGGGCGAGGAAGCGGCGGCCCTGACCGTCCTGGGGCTCCACGCCCTGCAGCATCGCGGCCAGGAAGCCGCCGGCATCGTCTCCTTCGACGGCCGCCAGTTCAACGCCCACCGGGCGCTGGGCCATGTGGCCGACAACTTCTCCTTAGAGCAGGTGGTCGCCCGCCTCAAGGGGCATGCCGCCGTGGGCCATGTGCGCTACTCGACCACAGGCGACACGGTCCTGCGCAATGTGCAGCCCCTTTATGCCGAGCTCGAGTTCGGGGGCTTCGCCATCGCCCATAACGGAAACCTGACCAACGCCCATACCATTCATCACGATCTCGTCCGCCGGGGTTCGCTCTTCCAGTCGACCACCGATACCGAGGTCATCACCCATCTGATGGCGACCCAGCTGCGCGGCAGCGTGGTGGACCGGCTGATCCACGCGCTCCAGCAGGTGGAGGGCGCCTATTCCCTGATCGCGCTCGCCCAGGACATGGTGATCGGCGTGCGCGACCCGCTGGGCGTCCGGCCCCTGGTCCTGGGGCGGCTGGGGGAGGGCTACATCCTGGCCTCGGAGACCTGCGGGCTCGACATCGTGGGCGCCGAGCTGGTGCGCGATGTGGAGCCCGGCGAGCTCATCGTGCTCGACAGCTCCGGCGTCCATTCGCTGCGCCCCTTCCCGGCGGCGCAGCGCCGCTTCTGCGTCTTCGAATACATCTACTTTGCCCGGCCCGACAGCATCGTCGAAGGCTCGAGCGTCTATGAGGCGCGCAAGCGCATCGGCGCCGAGCTTGCGCGCGAGGCGGGCGTGGCGGCCGATGTCGTGATCCCGGTGCCGGATTCCGGCGTGCCGGCGGCGATCGGCTATGCCGCCGAGGCCGGCATACCCTTCGAGCTCGGCATCATCCGCAACCACTATGTCGGCCGCACCTTCATCGAGCCGAGCGACCATATCCGCCATCTCGGGGTGAAGCTGAAGCACAATGCCAACCGGGCCTCGATCGAGGGACGCCGGGTGATCCTGGTGGATGACAGCATCGTGCGCGGCACCACCAGCAAGAAGATCGTGGAGATGGTGCGGGCCGCCGGCGCCGGGGAGGTGCATATGCGCATCTCCAGCCCGCCCACGACCCATTCCTGTTTCTACGGCATCGACACGCCGCAGCGTAGCCAGCTTCTCGCCGCCAAGCATGATGTGGAGGCGATGGCGGAGCTCATCGGCGTCGACAGCCTCGCCTTCATCTCCATCGACGGCCTCTACCGGGCCATGGGCCAGCCCGGGCGCGATCCGCATCAGCCCAAATTCTGCGACGCCTGCTTTACCGGCGATTACCCGACCAGCTTGACGGACCAGGGCGGCGGCCACCAGCCGGCGCAACTCTCCCTTCTCGCCGAGACGGCCTGAGAGCATGACGAGCGGACGGCTTGCCGGGCGCATCGCGCTCGTGACCGGCGCCTCGCGCGGTTTGGGTGCGGCCATCGCCAAGCGTTTCGCCGCCGAGGGCGCCGAGCTGATCCTGCTGGCGCGCACCTCCGGAGGGCTCGAGGAGGTCGACGACGCCGTGCGGGAAGCGGGCGGCCATGCCACCTTGGTGCCCCTGGACATCACGGATTTCGCCGCTCTCGACCGGCTGGGCGCCGCGATCTACGAGCGCCACAAGCGCCTCGATATCCTCGTCGCCAATGCAGCGATGCTGGGCACGCTCTCGCCGCTCGCCCATATCGACCCCAAGGAGTGGCAGAAGGTCATCGACGTCAATCTGACGGCGAACTGGCGCCTGATCCGGAGCCTCGATCCCCTGCTGCGGGCATCACCCGCGGGCCGAGCGATCTTCGTCACCGCCTCCACGGGCAAGATGCCAAGGGCCTATTGGGGCGCCTATGCCGTGACCAAGGCGGCGCTCGAGCAGCTTGCCGGCATCTATGCCCAGGAGACCGAGATCACCCCGGTCAAGGTCAATCTCGTCGATCCCGGAAAGCTGCGCACACGCATGCGCGCCCAGGCCTATCCCGGCGAGAAGCCAGAAATGCAGCCCCTGCCCGAGACGGTAACCGACATCTTCGTCGAGCTCACCGAAGCGAGCTGCCAGCGCCACGGCGAACGCATCGCGGCGCAGAAGACGTAACACCAGAGCAGCTGCGCATCCCTGCCCGCTTCCTCTATGTCATGGCCGGGCGAAGGCCGGCCATCCACGAGTTTGCCTTCGGCGGATACAGCATCCCGGCCCGATCCCGCGCGACAATCAAGCCTTCTTCCGCTTCCCCGTCCCCGCATAGGGATTGTCGCTGCGCTTCAGCACCACGCGAAGGGGCACGCCCGGGAGCTCGAAATCGCCGCGCAGCCCGTTTACCAGATAGCGCAGGTACGAGTCGGGCATCTCCTGCGGCAGATTGCAGAACAGGTTGAAGGTCGGCGGACGCGACTTGACCTGGCTCATATAGCGCAGCTTCAGGCGGCGACCCTTCACCAGGGGAGGAGGATGGGCCTCCTCCATGACCTGGAGCCAGCGGTTGAGCGCCGGGGTGGGGATGCGCCGGCTCCAGACCTCGACGAGATCGATCGCTGCATCCAGCAGCCGGTCGAGGCCCCGTCCGGTCTTGGCCGAAAGCGGGATCACGGGCAGACCGCGCATCTGCGGCAGAGAGATCTCCAGCCGATGCTCGAGCTTCTCGAGGGCCGCCTTCGTATCCTGAACCAGATCCCACTTGTTGACCGCGATGACCAGAGCGCGGCCTTCCTCCTCGACCTGGCGGGCGATGGCGAGATCCTGCTTCTCGAGCATATCGGCGGAATCCAGGACCAGAACCACCACCTCGGCGAAGCGGATGGCCTCGCGGGTGTCCTCGCCCGAGAGCCACTCCAGCTTCTCGACCACCTTGCTGCGCCGGCGCAGGCCCGCCGTGTCCACGAGGCGCAGCCGCCGCCCGCGATGGGTCCATTCGACGGTGATGGCGTCACGGGTGATGCCGGCCTCGGGGCCGGTCAGAAGCCGCTCCTCGCCGATCAGCCGGTTGATCAGGGTCGACTTGCCGACATTGGGCCGGCCGACGACGGCGAGCTGGAGAGGCCGGGGCGGCCGCGCTGCCCTCGGGTCCTCCGTCTCCGCCGACTCCTCTCCGGCGGACGCCGTCTCTTCGGCGAGCTTCGCGCGGATCAGCGGCGCCAGGGCATCATAGAGATCGCCCATCCCTTCGCCATGCTCGGCGGAGATGGGGATGGGCTCGCCGAAGCCGAGACGGAACGCATCGAGCCGGCCGGCCTCACCCCCGCGCCCCTCGCTCTTATTGGCCACCAGCAGGACCCGCGCCTGGCTCTTGCGCAGCGCCCGGGCGAAGCTCTGGTCCAGCGGCGTCAATCCGGCCCTGGCATCCACCAGCAGCAGCACCGCATCGGCATCGGCGACCGCCTGCTCCGTCTGGGCCCGCATGCGCGCGGCCAGCGCCTCGCCGCGAACATCCTCGAATCCGGCGGTATCGATCACCGCGAAGCTGAGATCGCCCAGCCGGCCCTGGCCCTCGCGGCGATCGCGGGTGACGCCGGGAGTGTCGTCGACGATGGCGAGGCGCCGGCCCACCAGCCGGTTGAACAGCGTCGACTTGCCGGTGTTCGGCCGCCCGACGATGGCAAGGGTGAAGGCCATGAGCCGGACCTCAGCGCAAGGCGA
>DATBBO010000154.1:0-8468 GCA_036270995.1 Dongiaceae bacterium
ATCGGCGCCCTGGCCGAGCAGGCACCCGATCTCTGCGACACGGCGCAGCTCGACACCGCGGCGATCACGCCCGGGAGCGCCGGCCACTGGCGCCCTCGCCGCGAGAGCCCGGATGACATCGCCTATCTGCAATACAGCTCCGGCTCCACTTCGACACCCAAAGGCGTTGTCGTCGGCCAGCGCGAGCTAATGCGGATGATGGAGATCATCAGCCGGGCTTATGGCTATGACCGGCAGAGCCGCTTCGTCTGCTGGATGCCGCACTACCACGACTACGGGCTGGTCCAGGGCCTCCTGCACCCAGTCTTCGCCGGCATCCCCTGCATCGTGATGTCGCCGGCAAGCTTCATTCAGCGCCCCTATCGCTGGCTCGCCGCCATGACGCGCTATGCCGCCACCCACAGTGCCGGCCCGAACTTCGCCTATGACCATTGCCTGCGCCGCATTCCCGAGGCGGAGATCGCCGCCCTCGATCTCAGCGCCTGGCGCTTCGCCGGCAATGGCGCCGAGCCGGTGCGGGCCAAGACGCTCGCCGCTTTCGCCGAGAAATTCGCGCCCTGCGGCTTCCGCAAGGGCAGCTTCTATCCTTCCTATGGCCTGGCCGAGGCGACCCTGCTGGTCTCCGGCCCCAAGCCGGATGCCTCGGCCGAGCCACGGGTCCTTACCCTGAAGGCGGCTGCTCTGGAGCAGGACCGGGTGGAGACCGCCGCCGAGGATGAAGGCGCTCAGCGCCACATCCCGAGCTGCGGAAATCCCGTCGCGGGCGCCACGATCCGGATCCTCGATCCGGAGACCCGCCGGTTGCGGGCATCTCGGGAGATCGGCGAGATCTGGGTGGCCCATGGCGCGCTCGGCCGCGGCTACTGGAATCGCCCGGAGGCAAGCCAGGAGTTCTTTTCGGCACGGATCGAAGACAGCGGCGAAGGCCCCTTCCTGCGCACCGGCGATCTCGGCTTCGTCGAGGATGGGCAGGTCTATATCGTCGGCCGGAAGAAGGATCTCATCATCGCCAATGGCGGCAACCACCATCCCGAGGAGATCGAGTGGTCCGTCGAGCAGAGCCATCCCATGATCCGGGCCGGCTGTGTCGCCGCCTTCACCATCGACGATGACGAAGGAACGGTCCTCGCCGTGCTGGCGGAGCTGGCTTCACCCCGCAATGTGGAAAGCGGCGATCATGCCGCCGTCATCCGGGCGATTCGCAAGGCCGTCTCCATGGATCATGGCCTGACCATCGGGCGCCTTGCGCTGCTGGCGCCCGGCGCCATCGCGAAGACCACCAGCGGGAAGATCCAGCGCGCCGCCTGCCGCGCCGCCCTTCTGGGCGGAAGGCTGGCGATCGCGGTGCAGGGATAGGCTTTTCTCTAAGCCGCCCGGGCCTTGGAGCGGGGGCCGAGGGCTTGGTCGAGGGATTCCCGGAGGCGGCCGCCGAGCTGCGGCAGGCCGGTGCCGAAAATATCGACATGGGCAGTGGCGATGGGGTGGAGCACCCATTGACGGGCCAGTGCCGACCAGCCCGGCTTGCGGTCGCGGACCCGGCCGATGCGGTCCGTCGAGGCGAAGATCGTAATGGCGCCGCCATAGGGCTTCGGCCGATAGGATTTGAGCGCCTCGGTCATGCCGGCCCGGATGGCGAGATGCCGGCGCTCCATCTCCGCGCCCTGGGCGGGCCGCTCGACCGTCTCCTCCGGAGGGTTCCAGCCGATCAAAGGTCCGACCCGGCGCCGTAGATGGAGCGTCCGGCGGATCACCCAACGCCAGAGGCGGGTCGCGAGCGCCTCGGGATTGGTCCAATAGAGCCAAGGAACCTCGACCGGATTGGTGCGCGGATCGACGAGGCCGACGAAGGCGACTTCTTCGCCGGCGGCGCGCAGGATCCGGGCCATCTCGACTGCCGTCAGCGAGCCGTCGCAGAGGCCGGCGAGGAAATAGGGCCCGGCGGGCTGGACCCGGCGGATCAGCTTCACGAAATCCGCGGCCATTTCCTCGAAATCGCTATGGGGCGCATCCTCGCCCTCGAGCCCGCGCGCCTGGATCGCGTAGAGCGGCTGCTCCGGCGGCAGATAGGGCAGGAACTGACGGACGAAGACCACATCGCCCAGGATCGTATGGGTGAAGAAGAGCGGCGGCAGGCTACCCTCGGCCCGGATGGCGATCAGGGGGCGTTGCACGGCCTCGCGCCGGATCACGGGCGCGGCGCGCGGAACGGCGATGACGGGTGCCGAGCCGACAGCCGCAGGTGCCGTGCCCTCTTCCAGCCGCCTGGCAAGGAGGCGCACCGTGGGGCAATCGAGCAGGACGGAAACCGGCAGCGCCTGGCCGAAGCCGCGCTCGATCTCTCCGAACAGAATGAGGCCCACCAGGGAATCCCCGCCGAGCTCGAAGTAATCGTCCTCGACGCCGAGGCCGCGGATGTCGAGAACCTCCTGCCAGATCGCGAGGAGGCGACGCTCACCGTCCGTTGCCGGCGGCACCGCCGCTTCGGCCAAGCCGAATTGCCCGCGCTCCTTCGGTGCCGAGGAGGCCGAGGTGGAAGGGCTGGACGCCATGACTCCTTTCGCCTATCTGAGGCGAGTCGCCGATCGATCGCCGGGCCGAATACATCACGGCCAATCACCTGTTACAATTAGAAATATTACACTCCAGACGCCCTGCCATGCCCGAACTCCCCGAAGTCGAGACTATCTGCCGCGGCCTCGCCGTCCGATTGGAAGGACGGCGCCTGATCCGCGTGCTGCAGCGCCGGCCGGACCTGCGCTTCGCTTTGCCGGCCGGCTTCTCCCGGCGCCTCAAGGGACGGCGGATCGAGAGCATCGGCCGGCGGGCGAAATACATCCTGATCTATCTCGATGACGGCAAGGTCCTGATCTGCCATCTGGGCATGACCGGGCGCATGCTGCTCGGCAAGGGCGAGCCCGAGCTCGAGATCCACGACCATGTCGTCTTTTTCGTCGAGGGCGATATCACGCTTCGCTTCAACGACGCGCGGCGCTTCGGCTTCATGGATCTGACGACGGCGGCCAAGCTGGCGGAGCACAAGCTGTTGAAGGGTCTCGGGCCAGAGCCTCTCAGTCCCGATTTCAACGGTCCGCGTCTTGCGCAAGCGCTTGCCGGCAAGCGCACGCCCATCAAGGCGGCGCTCCTCGACCAGCGGGTCGTGGCCGGCATCGGCAACATCTACGCCTCGGAAGCGCTGTTCCGGGCCGGCATCTCGCCGCGACGCCTCGCACGCACGGTGCAGGGCGAACGGGCGGAACGGCTGGCTCGGGCCGTGACCGCGGTGCTCGAGGAAGCGGTCGCCGCGGGCGGCTCCTCGCTGCGCGACTATGTCCAGGCCGATGGTGAGCTCGGCTATTTCCAGCATCGCTGGCAAGTCTACGAGCGCGAAGGCCGGGCCTGCCCGGGCTGCAGCTGCGAGATCAAGACGACCGGCGGCATCAGGCGCATCGTTCAATCGGGACGGGCCAGCTTCTATTGCCCGCGCCGCCAACGCTGAGGCCAGGGCTGAGCAACGAAGGATCGGCGAGGCCGCGCTCTTGACTGAGGCCCGGCTTCCCTATTCATACACGCCATATCCCTGCCCTTCGGAGTTTCCATGTCCTATCAGAACATCCTTACCGAGACGCGCGGCGCCGTCGGCCTCGTCACCCTCAACCGCCCGAAGGCCCTCAACGCCTTGAACAGCGCGCTGATGGCGGAGCTCCGTGAGGCCCTCGACGGTTTCGAGGCGGACGAAGCCATCGGTGCCATCGTGGTGACCGGCAGTGAGAAGGCCTTCGCCGCCGGGGCGGACATCAAGGAAATGAAGGATCGCGGCTTCGTCGATGTGTATCTCAGCGATTTCATCACAAGGGATTGGGAGCGGCTTGCCCAATGCCGCAAGCCGACCATCGCTGCGGTCGCCGGTTATGCGCTGGGCGGCGGCTGCGAGGTGGCGATGATGTGCGATATCATCATCGCCGCCGACAATGCGCGTTTCGGCCAGCCGGAGATCGCGCTCGGTACCCTGCCGGGCGCCGGCGGAACCCAGCGCCTCACCCGGGCGATCGGCAAGGCCAAGGCCATGGAGATGGTGCTGACGGGCCGCATGATGGATGCGGCCGAAGCGGAGCGGTCGGGCCTCGTCGCCCGCGTCGTGCCTGCCGCCGAAGTGATCGGCGAGGCCATGAAGCTGGCGGAGAAGATCGCAGGACTGTCGCGCCCCGCGGTCATGCTGGCGAAGGAGGCCGTCAACCGTGCCTTCGAGACGGGCCTCGCCGAGGGCCTGCGCGTCGAGCGCCGCCTCTTCCATGCCAGCTTCGCCACGGCGGACCAGAAGGAGGGCATGGCCGCCTTTGCCGAAAAACGTGCGCCCGTATTTAAGAATGAATAACGAAACGCGAAGTCCGGGACCGTCTCTGCGGCAGCGTTGCCCTTTCCGGCCGCGGCTCGAGCCCCGAGGGCCCCGCTTGACGGCGCTGCTCTCGGCGGATATAACCCCCCGCCTCAAATTCAAGAGCTAGTCCGGAAGCGAGCCCCAGATGGCCCACCATAAGTCGGCGAAGAAAGCCATACGTCAGACCGAGCGCCGCACGGCGGTCAACCGCGCGCGCATCTCGCGGGTGCGCAGCTTCATCAAGAAGGTCGAAACCGCGATCGAAAGCGGCGACAAGAAAGTTGCAGCCGAAGCCTTGAAGGCGGCGCAACCAGAGATGCATCGCGGCGTGCGCACCGGCGTGCTTCATCGCAACACCGCATCGCGCAAGCTGTCGCGGCTCAGCGCTCGCATCAAGAGTCTCGCCTAACCTCTACAACTGTTGCCGAGGGACCATCGTCGCGAAAATTTTCGCGCCGTGATGTGACTCTTGTTGCCTTGTCGCAGCCTCTGGCGGTAGAGTCATGACCGCGACGTGACAGGGGATAGGCGACCGGGGAATACAGTAAGAATTAAATAATTGTGTTCCCCAATACTGAAAACCGAATGACATTGACAGAATAAGCCGTAGGTCCTACTTCGGTAGGACCTTGCTCAACAGGTAAGCTTTCCCAACGCCCCGCTCGCTAGGCGGGTCGGCGGGTAGGTCTTTCGGTGGCGGAGGGGCCCAGGATGTCATATGCCGGTGATCTGAAGCCGACCGAAGCATGGAAGCTCCTCACCGAGAATCGCGGCGCCCAGCTCGTCGATGTGCGCACACGGCCCGAGTGGATGTTCGTCGGGCTCCCCGACCTCACCTCGCTCGGACGGCGTGCCGTGCTGCAATCCTGGCAGGTCTTCCCGGCGATGGAGATCGACGCGAATTTCACCGCCGAGCTCGCCGACCAGTTCGCCGACAAGGACGCGCCTCTCCTCTTCATCTGTCGCAGCGGCGGGCGCAGCCGCGCCGCGGCCCAAGCCATGACGGCGGCGGGCTATCGCCGTTGTTACAACGTGGCCGAAGGCTTCGAGGGCAGCCCCGACGCTGAGCGACATCGCGGCAAGACGGGCGGCTGGAAAGCCGCGGGCCTGCCCTGGGTTCAGGATTGAGGGCACGGCCATGTCGGAAGAGGTTGTCAGGTCACCGGGCGTCGATTCCATTCTCGCGAGCCAATGGGCCCAGGTGCGAGGACGGCTGCGCAGCGAATTCGGCGAAGCCACATTCCGGAGCTGGCTGAAGCCATTGACCCTGCTGGGTCAGTGCGACGCGCAAGTCTCCATCGCGGTCAAGACCCGCTTCATGCGCGACTGGATCTCGCAGCACTATGCCGAGCGCATCCGCGCCCTCTGGCATGCGGCCAATCCGGACATCCGCAGCATCGAGTTCGTGGTCGACGGCAGCCGGCCCCAGGCGATGAAGGCGCAGCAGGTGACCGTCCAGCGGACGCTGGGCGGGGTGGAATCCCTGCGTGGCGATAGCCTGCCCGCCGCCGCCGCGGGACAGGCCTTTGCACCGGAAGATGTCAGCGCGCCGCTCGATCCGCGCTTCACCTTCGAGAACTTCATCGTCGGGAAATCGAACGAGCTCGCCCATGCTGCGGCGCAGCGCGTCGCCGAGGCTCGCGCCGTGCCCTTCAACCCGCTGTTCCTCTATGGCGGGGTCGGTCTGGGCAAGACCCATCTGATGCATGCCATCGCCTGGCATATCAAGAAACGCACGCCGCCGCGCCGGGTCATCTACCTCTCGGCCGAGAAGTTCATGTATCAGTTCATCCGCTCGCTCCGGCAGCGCAACGTCATGGCCTTCAAGGAGCAGTTCCGCTCCGTCGACGTGCTGATGATCGACGACGTGCAATTCATCAGCGGCAAGGATTCGACCCAGGAGGAGTTCTTCCACACCTTCAACGCCCTGGTCGACCAGAACCGGCAGGTCGTGATCTCCGCCGACAAATCGCCGCATGACCTCGAGGGCCTGGAGGAGCGCATGCGCTCGCGCCTCGGCTGGGGTCTGGTGGCGGATATCCACCCCACGACCTATGAGCTTCGTCTCGGCATCCTGCAGTCGAAGGCCGAGCAGATGAAGGCGCAGGTCCCCTCCAAGGTGCTGGAGTTCCTCGCCCACAAGATCGTCTCCAATGTGCGCGAGCTGGAAGGGGCCCTCAACCGCATCATCGCGCATGCCACGCTGATCGGCCGTCCGATCACGCTGGAATCGACCCAGGAGCTTCTCCACGACCTGCTGCGCGCCAACGACCGGCGCGTCACCATCGAGGAGATCCAGCGCCGCGTCGCCGAGCACTTCAACATGAAGCTCGCCGACATGCATTCCGAGCGCCGGGCCCGCGCCGTGGCGCGGCCCCGCCAGGTGGCGATGTATCTTTCGAAGCAGCTCACCACCCGTTCGCTGCCCGAAATCGGCCGCAACTTCGGCAATCGCGACCACACGACGGTCATGCATGCGGTCCGCAAGATCGAGGAGCTCTGCGCGATCGATGCCGGCTTCTCGGAGGATGTGGAGCTGCTCCGGCGAATGCTCGAGGGCTGAGGGGACAACTCGCTGATTCTAAAGGCCGAATCGGGGTTCGTCGGGCGTCTAAGTACTTTTCTTGCGCATTTCATCTGCTATAATGACGGACGGCCTTGACGGGCCGTCGGCACATCGGCCCGCGCTCGTCCGGCGGGGCCAGGTTGCCGCGGACCACCGGACGTCCTGAGAAGCCTTCTGACCGCCATGAAACTCACCATCGAACGCGGCGCGCTGCTGAAATCTCTCGGTCACGTCCAGAACGTCGTCGAGCGGCGGAACACGATTCCGATCCTCTCCAATGTCCTGCTCGAGGCCGGCTCCAACGCCCTCGGGCTGACGGCGACCGACATGGACCTCACCATCATCGAGCGGGTCCCGGTATCGGTGGGGACTGGCGGGGCGGCAACCGTCCCGGCCCATACGCTCTATGACATCGTGCGCAAGCTTCCCGAGGGATCGCAGGTCGAGATCGACGGCGGCGGCGAGGGCGGCCAGGCTACGGTCCGCGCCGGGCGCTCCAAATTCAACCTGCCGACCCTGCCGCGGGAGGACTTCCCCGCCACTGCGGGCAGCGAGCTGCCGCACCGCTTTTCCCTCCCGGCCAAGGATCTGCGGAGTCTGATCGACCGCAGCCGCTTCGCCATCTCCACCGAGGAGACGCGCTATTACCTGAACGGCATCTATCTCCACGTGGCCGAGGACAAAGGCGGGGGACATTTACGTGCCGTTGCGACCGATGGCCATCGCCTCGCCCGGGTCGAGATGGAGGTGCCCAAGGGAGCGGGAGGCATGCCGGGCGTCATCGTCCCGCGCAAGACGGTGGGGGAGTTGCGCAAGCTGATCGAGGAGACGGAGGAGCCGATCGAGATCGCGCTCTCCGACACCCGCATCCGCTTCGCCTTCGATTCCGTGACCCTCTCCTCCAAGCTGATCGACGGCAACTTCCCCGACTATCAGAGGGTGATCCCGGTGGGCAACGACAAGTCCATGACCGTTGACCGGCGCATGTTCGCTGAGGCGGTCGACCGGGTCTCGACCATCGCCTCGGAGAAATCGCGGGCCGTGAAGCTCAGCCTCAAGAAGAACAGCATGGTCCTTTCGGCCTCCAGCCCCGAGAACGGCAGCGCCAGCGAGGAGCTCGAGGTCGGCTATGGCGGAAGTCCGATCGAGATCGGCTTCAACGCCCGCTACCTGTTGGACATCACCGCCCAGCTTCAGGGCACCGAGGCCGAGTTCAAGCTCGCCGATGCCGCTTCGCCGACACTCTTGGGTGATGCCGCGGACAGCACCGCGCTCTATGTGCTGATGCCCATGCGGGTGTGATGGCGCAACCCCGTCCCGGGCCAAATATCATCGCCTTTCCTGCGCTTTCGCGGGCGGCATCCGCAGAGGCCGGGCCCCATATCGCCCGGCTGGTGGTCAGCGACTTCCGCTGCTATCGGCGCGAGGCGCTGGAGACGGACCCGCGGCCTGTGGTGCTGACGGGTCCCAATGGTGCCGGCAAGACCAACCTGCTGGAGGCTCTCTCCTTCCTCGCCCCGGGCCGGG
>DATBBO010000155.1:0-1610 GCA_036270995.1 Dongiaceae bacterium
ATGGAGCTGCAGCTGCGGTGACGGAGGTCGCGATGCGCTTATATAGACGTTATCTATTCGAACTATAGAAACTAGTGATTTGATTTATGATGGCGCGGGCCTTGATATGAGCGGCATCGACATCGCTCAATCAGGATCCGCCCCATGACCGACGCCGCGCCCCGCCGCGATCCCTGGCTCCTCACACCCGGCCCGCTCACCACCTCCGCGACGGTGAAGCAGGCGATGCTCCATGACTGGGGCTCGCGGGACCATGAGTTCATCGCCATCAACCGGCGGCTGCGCGAGAAGCTGGTGGCGCTCGCCGACGCCACGACGACCCATGTCTGCGTGCCCATGCAGGGCAGCGGGACCTTCGCGGTGGAGGCGATGGTCGGCAGCTTCGTGCCGCCCCAGGGCAAGCTGCTGATCCTGATCAACGGCGCCTATGGCAAGCGCATCGCGCGCATCGCCGATTATTACCGCCGCGCTCATGCGGTGCTGGAATGGCCGGAAGACCGGCCGGTCGACCCCGCGGCCGTGGAGAAGGCGCTGGCGGGCGATCCCGCCATCACCCATGTCGCCGTCATCCATTGCGAGACCACCTCCGGCGTGCTGAACCCGATCGCCGAGGTTGCGGCTGTGGTGGCCCGTGCCGGTCGACGGCTGCTCATCGATTCCATGAGCGCCTTCGGCGCCTTGCCCGTCGACGCCCGGGAGATCGCCTTCGATGCGGTCGCCGCCTCCTCCAACAAATGCCTGGAAGGCGTGCCGGGGATGGGGTTCGTGATCTGCCGGAAAGAGGCGCTGGAGGCCTGCAAGGGCAATTCGCCCTCGCTCTCCCTCGATCTCTTCGACCAGTGGCAGGCCCTGGAGAAGACAGGGCAGTGGCGCTTCACCCCGCCGATCCATTGCATCGTCGCCTTCGACCAAGCAGTCCAGGAGCATGAGGCTGAGGGCGGGGTGGCGGGCCGGGGCGGGCGCTACCGCAACAACTGCCGGATCCTGATCGAGGGCATGCGCAAGCTGGGCTTCGCGACCCTGCTGCCGGATCGGTTGCAGGCGCCGATCATCGTCACATTCCATATGCCCGCCGATCCCAGGTTCGTCTTCGAGAGCTTCTACGACAAGCTGCGCGAGCGCGGCTTCGTCATCTACCCCGGCAAGCTCACCGTCGCCGACAGCTTCCGCATCGGCTGCATCGGGCGGCTGGGCGAGGCGGAGATGAAAGGCGCACTCGCCGCCGTCGCCGAGGTGATGGGCGAGCTGGGGGTGGCCAGCGGCGCCCCCGCCAAAGCCGCGGCCATCGCCTAGTTTGATTTTCTCTTAACTCAGGAATCCATCATGACCTTCACCTATCAGCGCAGCTATCGCGGCAAGCTTCAGGCGGCCATCTTCGACTGGGCAGGCACCGTGCTCGATTTCGGCTGCCTGGCCCCGGCCATCACCTTCATCGAAGGCTTCCGGCGCGAGGGCGTCGACATCACCGTCGGCGAGGCCCGCGAGCCCATGGGGGCCCATAAGCGCGTCCATATCGAGAAGATCACGCAGATGGAGCCGGTCCGGCAGCGCTGGATCGCCAAGCATGGCAAGCCACCCACCGATGCCGATGTCGAGCGGATGTATCAGGC
>DATBBO010000156.1:0-3647 GCA_036270995.1 Dongiaceae bacterium
AACGGCGCGTGAGCAGGCCAACTTCGCAGCCGGCCAGGCCGGGTTGGCGGCCCAGGCGCAGGCGAACTCCAACGCCAACACCACTGGCGCCGCCGGCGTAGCCCCGACGGGCAGCAGCCAGGTCGATGCCCTGAAGGCTGCCGGCATCGCCCAGCAGAATGCCGAGGCTGCGACCGCAGTCGGTCAAGCGGGCATCTCCGCCATGCAGGCGCAGGAGACACAGCGCGAGCAGGCCAACTTCGCGGCCGGCCAAGCCGGGCTGGCAGCGCAAGCGAACTCCAACGCCAACAGCACTGGCGCGGCCAGCGTAGCCCCGACGGGCAGCAGCCAGGTCGGCTCGCAGGTCGATGCCCTGAAGGCCGCCGGCATCGCCCAGCAGAACGCCGAGGCCGCGGCCGCGATCGGCCAGGCGGGCATCTCCGCCATGCAGGCGCAGGAAACGGCGCGTGAGCAGGCCAACTTCGCAGCCGGCCAGGCCGGGTTGGCGGCCCAGGCGCAGGCGAACTCCAACGCCGGCACCACCGGGAACGCGAGCGTGGCCCCGGTTGGCAATAGCCAGCTCAATTCGCAGGTCGATGCCCTGAAGGCGGCCGGCATGGCCCAGCAGAATGCCGAGGCTGCGACCGCAATCGGCCAGGCTGGCATCGCTGCCCAGCAGGCGCAGGAGACGGCGCGCGAGCAAGCCAACTTCTTCGCGGGTCAGGCGGCTCTCGCCGCCCAGGCTCAGTCGAACTCCAGCACCAGTGTTGGCACCGGTGCCGCGAGCGCGGCTCCGGCGAGCAGCAGCTCGCAGACCGATACTCTGAAGGCCGCCGGCGTCGAGCAGCAGAATGCAGAGGCCGCGGCCAGTGTCGGCCAGGCGGGCATCGCTGCCCAGCAGGCGCAGGAGTCGGCGCGCGAGCAGGCCAACTTCGACGCGGGTCAGGCGGGCCTCGCGGCCCAGGCTCAGTCGGATGCCAGCAGCTCGGCGACGAGCAGCCAGTCCGGTACGGGCGCCAATGCTGCGGCGAGCGGCGGCGCCTCGGCGGGCATCGGCGGCCACACCGCGCAGGGCTCGCAGCGTAACGCTCACTAGGTAAGACGACCAAGAGGAAGTAAGCCGCGGCGGGATACCCCTGAACCCGTCTCGGTGGCCAGCGAAGGCGGCACCGGTTTCATCGGACCTCCGCTTTCGCTGGCCGTTTTTTTAAGGGAGCATCTCCTCTCGCGCCGCCAGGGATTGCGGCTATGCTACCGTCTCGACTCCAGGGAGACGGATCAGATGCCCGACAGCAGGCCCCCCGACCATGCAGCGAAATCGCTACGCCGGCGCAGATCGCCGAGCTCGGCCGTATCGATACGCCCACGATCTGCAATCTGCTCGAGATGGTGGCACCGCAGCGCCGGGGCCATGGCTATACCACCCGCCATCTTCATTGCGCCTTTCCCGACCTGCCGCCCATCGTGGGCTATGCGAAGACGGCGACAATCCGGGCCAAGGAGCCAGGACCGCTCTCGGGCCCCGACAATCTGGCCCTGCGCTTCGGCTATTACGACTATGTCGTGGACGGGCCGGCGCCGCGCGTCAGCGTTATCCAGGATCTTGACGACCACCACCCCGGCTACGGCTCCTTCTGGGGCGAGGTCAATTCCAACGTCCATAAGGCGCTGGGTTGCGCCGGCGGCATCACCAATGGCAGCATCCGCGATCTTCCCATGCTGGCCGAAGGCTTTCAGCTCCTCGCCGGCTCCGTCGGCCCCTCTCATGCGTTCGTGCATCTGGTGAGCTTCGATTGCGAGGTGAACGTCCATGGCATGGTGGTGCGCTCCGGCGACCTGGTTCATGCCGACCGCCACGGCGCCGTGGTGATTCCCCGGGACGTGGCCGACAAGCTCGCCGGCGCCCTCGATCTGCTGATGCGCCAGGAGGCGGTGATCATCGAGGCAGCCCGCAATCCGGGCTTCACGGTGGAGATGCTGAAGGACGCCATCCGCAGGTCCGTTTCCATCACCTACTGAGTCTGTTCGATCCGCCACCGCGGATCGGACCCCCGCCCCAATCCTCCTCCGCAAAGCGGGGAGGGGAAGGAGCGTCGGTCGCCAACGAGTGATGGGCTGGTTCATTTCGGCGAGTTCGTGCGTTAGGCTTGCGCCCATAACCGCACGGCGCGCTCAAAGCTGGCGGGCCGGCACTGAAAGACGGGAGGAGACCCATGGTCACGGCCACACCCACGGTGGAGGGCCTCGGCGAGAGCGAGCATCGCGGCCATCTTCTGCGCGCGGTGATCGCGAGCACCATCGGCACCACCATCGAATGGTACGATTTCTTCCTCTACAGCCTGGCGAGCGGTCTGGTCTTCGCCAAGCTATACTTTCCCAAGGACGATCCGCTGACGGGCACGCTTAACGCCTTCGCCATCTATGCGGTAGGCTTCCTCGCCCGGCCGGTCGGGGCCGCGATCTTCGGCCATTACGGCGACCGGATCGGGCGCAAATCGACGCTGATCATCACCCTGCTGCTGATGGGAATCGCGACCTTCCTGGTCGCCCTCGTCCCGACCTTCGACAGCATCGGCATCTGGGGCGCCATCCTGCTGACCGTGCTGCGGTTCATCCAGGGGGTCGGCGTCGGCGGCGAGTGGGGCGGCTCGGTGCTCATGTCCATGGAATGGGCGCGGACCAACAAGAACCGTGGCTTCCTCGCTTCCTGGCCGCAGTTCGGCGTGCCGGCGGGCCTGTTCCTGGCCAATCTCGCCGTGCTCGCCTTCAGCCAGATGTCGGGTCCGGCCTTCCTCACCTGGGGCTGGCGCCTTCCCTTCGCTCTCAGCCTCGTGCTGGTGCTGGTCGGCCTCTGGGTGCGGCTCAGCGTTCTGGAGACGCCCGTCTTCCGCAGGCTGGTGGCCGAGAACAAGATCGAGCGCGCGCCCATCCTCGAGGTCATCGCCAAGCAGCCGAAGGAGATCATCCTCTCGGCGCTGGCCCGGATGGTGGAGCAGTCGCCCTTCTACATCTTCACCGCCTTTGTCTTCGCCTATGGCACCGGCGTGCTGAAGGCCCCGAGGGACCTGCTGCTGACCGCGGTGCTCACCGCCGCCGTGGTCTCCTTCTTCTCGGTTCCGCTCTTCGGCCATCTCTCCGACCGCATCGGCCGGCGCAAGATGTACGCCATCGGCGCGGTGGCGATGGGGATCTACGGCTTCGTCTATTTCGGTCTGCTCAATACGGGATCGTCTGTCCTCATCTTCATCGCCATCGTGGTGTCTCTCATTCCCCATGACATGCTCTACGGGCCACAGGCGGCGCTGATCGCCGAATCCTTCACACCGCGGCTGCGCTACAGCGGAGCCTCGCTCGGCTATCAGCTGGCCTCGATCATCGCCGGCGGGCCTGCACCCCTGATCGCAACGGCTCTTTATGCCCGCTATCAATCGGGCTATGCCATCGCGCTCTTCATTCTCGCCTGCGCTGTCATCAGCCTGTTGGCGCTGGCGGCGATGAAGGACTACACCAATCAGGACGTGCATCTCGAATATGACCGCCATGGATAGTTCACTCGCCTGGCTGACGAAGCTGGGCGAGGGCCGACGCGAGGAGCTCGAGGAGACGCCCGAGATCGAGGGCCGTATCCCCGGGCGGCTCTCGGGCACGCTCTATCGCAACGGTCCGGG
>DATBBO010000157.1:0-8575 GCA_036270995.1 Dongiaceae bacterium
CAAGGACATCTATTATGCCATGCAGCAGCAGGCGGCGGACGATGTGGTCTGGGTCGACCTCTACTACAGCCCCTTCCGCAACGCTTCGCGCAAGAACGTGAAGGGCTTCTACCAGAACCCGACCGGCCGCTTCATGCTCGAGGATACGAGCATCGAGTAGGAAACCGAGACCCTCTCCCGCGCGACGGCGCGGGGGAGGGTCAGGTGCGCGGCTTGCGCGCCTTCAGCGAGAAGGCGAGCGGCAGCTTCGGCCGGCCCGGCGGCAACCGGAACATGCGGTCCGGGCCTTCCTCCAGGCATTTGTAGAGCCGCCAGGCGAGACTGTCGTGCTCGTGGAGCCACTCCGGCACGAGACCGGTGCCGATCAGTGCGTTGAGGATGGCGCCGATCGGGTGGTTCCACTCATGGGACTCGCGATTGGCAATCCTGGCATCGGCGTCCGCATAGCTCGCCGCCTCATGGAAGATCAGCGGCGCCGCGCCCTGGAAATAATCATAAGTGGCGACGAGGGGATCGTTTGCCTCGGCCTGCTCCAGAACATGCGCGAAGGGATGGCCCTCCAGCAGGTAGAGGAAGCCGCCCGGCGCCAGCATGCGGGCCACGACCTCGGCCCAGCGGGCAATGTCCGGCAGCCAGCAGATGGCACCCCAGGTGACGTAGACCACATCGAAGCGCTCCGCGATCAGCTGCGGCGTGTCATAGACATTGCCCTCGACGAAGCAGGCGGGGATGCCGGCGGCCCGTGACAGCTCCTCCGCCTTGGCGATCGCCTGAGGCGAGAAATCGAGGCCCGTAGCAATGGCTCCGCGGCGTGCCAGGCAGAGAGTGTCCAGGCCGAGATGGCATTGCAGATGCAGAAGGTGCTTGCCTTGAAGCGGGCCGATCTCCGCGGTCTCGATGGGAGAGAGCACATCCTCGCCCCTCAGAAATTCGGCCACGCGATAGAACGCCGAGCGCGCATGGATCTCCACCACCTCGCTCCAGCGCGCCTTGTTGATGGCGAAAGATTGCTCGATGTCCGTCATCGTCCTTCTCCATGCGGGAATGAGCGCTAGGCACGGAACCACCACGCTCTGTCAGGCTGCGCAATCTCGCCGATCGGCCTCGGCCGAGCAATGCTCTCTGCCCCGGAGAAGCCGCGAAATCGCCGCATTCAGGGCCCGGGGCCGCCATGTCGGACGTCCAGACTCGAGATTCGGAGGAATTGCTGAGCAGAGGGGCGGCATGAGAGTCGGGAGAGCACCGAGCCGGGGAAGGTTCGGGGAGATGTCGCTCCTCTCCCGGTTGCTGGTGGGAGTCTGGCTCGCCGGATCGCTCATCTGGACCGGTCTCTGGCTGGACTATTTCTATGAATATTGCGATTTCAGCGGAACCTTTGCCTGCATCGTCGGCGGCTTCCTCGAGACGGTCTTCTACAGCCTTCCCGCGGCGCTGATCCGCACACTGGGTCCGCCGGTTCTCGTCCTCATTCTCGGGCTGGCGGTCCGCTGGGCGTTGAAAGCCCGGGAGCGCCAGAAAGCGGTGCTGCAAGGGCAGGAGCCGCTCGGCGCAGAATAGGCGCTATCAGATCCCTGCGGCGCGTTTGAGCGTATCGGCGATCACCGCCAAGATGGCCATCTGATCGGCGAGATGCTGCACACGCTCGAACTCCGCCATGGGCGGGCGCAGCGGTCCGATCTCGAACCGCTGCCGGGTGACGAAGGCGAACAGGATCTCGCCATCATCGAAGCCGACCGAGACCGGACCGCCACCGAAGCGCCCAGCGATATCGAGCAGGGCGGCGCGCATGCCGGCATCGAGCCGGCGCAGCGCCGGCGCGACGTCCGCCGCCTGCAATTCGAATCCTTCATCGAAGGCGGCATCCCCGGTCGGCGTGGCGGGCGCGCTCTGCGCGCTGCCTGCCGCCATGGCGCGAAGATCGGCGGGTCGGTCCAGCATCACGACGGGAGCGCCACGCAGCATGCCATGAGGCGTGGCGCCGGCCGGCGGCAGGAGCCGGAAGCATGCGCTCGCCGGCGCCGGGTCGCCGATGCGCAGCAGCAGTCCGCTGAAGCGTTCGACAATCTGGCTGTGGCGCTGATTGCCGACGCCGGTCGAGGATTGGTCGGCGAGCCTGGCCGCCATCAGGTCCACGGGCAGCCCGCTCACCTTGCCGAACAGCCGGTCGCTGCGGCTGACCTTGTCGCAGCCTGCGAGCCCCAGAAGAGCAAAGCGGTCGAGATCGAATCCCCTGGCCTCGGCCTCGTAGCCGAGGCCAAGCCACTTTGCGATCCGGCCCATCAATTCGTGGCGCACATCCTCGGCGATGGTGGCGGTTGAGAACCAGAAGTACCCGATCGAGCCGAGGGCGAGGCCGAAGCCGGCCATGGGGCCGTACTCGCTGTCGCTGCCGCTTTGCCAAGCCCAGGCCAGGACGCCGCCGGCAAGCGCCAGGCCGGCGACCAGCACCAGCCATCGGTTCCGGCGCGCCGCCAGCACCCGCCGGTCCTGTGCCGCGAGATAGGGACCCAGCACCGAATCATAGAGAACCTGCAGGCCGCCGGCCCCGCTCGAAGAGTCCGATGCAGAGACCGAGGTCATCGACCTTCGATGCTAGCGCAAGAGGGCCACCAGCGATAGCACAGAGGAGACCATTCCGCGCGCCGTAATCTGCTTCAAATCCTTGTAATCATTTGATATAATCCAACTCGCTCGACCTCGGTCCCGAAGCCGGGCGGCCTCGACAAAATTCGCCCGGACTGCTAGTCTCATTGAATGAACGTTCAATCAATTAGTGATCAGAGGCGTGCCATGAACTCGACCCCGACTCAAGTAGAGGAGGAGAGCGTCCATGTCCTGGGGGAGGGCGAGCGCGGCGGGCTGCCTTGGTGGGTCTATTTCAACCCAGAGCTCCTGGAAATCGAGAAGGAAGAACTGTTCCGCCGCTGCTGGCAGCTCGTCGGCCATATCAGCGACATTCCCGCGCCCGGCGACTTCATGACCCTCGATGTGGTGGGGGAGCGCGCGCTCGCGATCCGCGGCAAGGACGGCGTCGTGCGCGGCTTCCACAATGTCTGCCGCCATCGCGGCTCGCGGGTGGTGAAGGCGGAGCGCGGCCATTGCCAGGCGGCGATCGTCTGCCCCTTCCACGGCTGGTCCTACAATCTCGATGGCAAGCTCCGCGGCATTCCGAAGCCGCGCTCCTTTCCCAAGCTCGATCCCGTCGAGCATGGCCTGGTCCCGCTCGAATTCGAGATCTGGATGGGCTTTGTGTTCGTGCGCTTCCTGCCCAGCCAGCAGCCGGGGGTGGCGCAGATGCTGGCGCCCTATATGGCCGAGCTCGGCCCCTACCGGCTCGAGCAGGTGAAGCCGCTGACGGCGCTCACGGTCGAGGAGATGGCGGTCAATTGGAAGGCGGTTCGCGACGTCGACAACGAAGGGTATCACGTGCCCACGGCTCATCCGAGCCTGCAGGATCTCTACGGCCAGAGCTACGCCGACGATCCGCATGTCTGGGGCACCTCGCGCTCCTTTGCCCGATTCAACCAGGGCGAGGGCCGGCGCTGGAGCGTGAAGAAGTACAAGAAGATTCTGCCGGAGAACACGGACCTGCCGGAGAGCCATCGGCAGGCCTGGCTCTATATCGGGATGTTTCCCAATCTTGTCTTCTCCCTCTATCCCGATCAGGTGAGCTTCTATCAGGAGTTTCCCGTCGCGATCGACAGAACGATCCAGCGCAGCGCCACCTATGCCCTGCCGGACGAGCGGCGGGAGATGAAGCTCGCCCGCTATCTCGCCCGCCGCATCGATCGCGTAACCTCGCGCGAGGATACCCAGCTCATCCAATGGTCCTGGGAATCCATGCAGTCGAGCGGCTTTGCCGGCATGATCCTCTCCGATCTCGAGCAAGGGGTGCGCAGCTACCACGACCAGCTCCGCCGCCTCATGCCCGTCATCACCCAGGAGGAGGAGCCCGCCCAGGGCAGCGTCGTGCGGGTCAACAGCAAGTTGTTGGCCGAGCGCAACGCTTATCGCTGGGAACGCAACCGCGGCTGAGCTCAGCCTGGCGCGAGCATCGCCTCGACAGGGTCGGCGGTAGCAAGCCAGCGCGCGATTTTCGTTTCAGCTCTCACCCGCAAAAATTGTCGCAATCCGGTAACGCATGAGCCATAAACTGCTTCTTCGCATCCTCGGGGGAAGCAGGGTGAGAGGCTTTCTCATTGGGATCATTGCGCTGACGCTGAGCCCGCTGCCGGAGGCGCATGCGGCCTTGATGAACAGCTTCGTCCTGAAGGCGGGGAGCCCTGAGAAAGCACTCTATGGCGGTGATCTGCGTGTCTGCAATGATGGAGAGAGCGCGGGTGCCGTCACCGTGAATGTCCGGCCCAACGGCATGGTCTACCTGGCGCCGGGAAGCTGCTTCAACGAATGGGGCTCGATGCTGACCTTCAGGAATGAGGGCAGCGGTGAGGTTATTGTTCACTACCGGTCCATCGCCAAGAACAACGGCCGCTGCCCGGGACACCATGGCTTCCATTGACGCGGAACCCCAGAGGCTAGCCCGCCGGCGGCAGATCGGCGGGAAGGGTTACTTCAAGCATCTCTAGATCGCCGCTTCCCTCGAGCGCGTAGGCGACGGCGCGTGGCAAGACGCAACAGTCGTCCGCCTCGAGCCGATGTTCGCCCGACCCCTTGCTCTGAACGCGGAGCGCGCCCGCGAGGACGTAGAGGAACATGAATTCGCCCCCATGACCGCCGGCGGCCTGTGCAGACTTTCCGGCCAAGGGACGGACGACGCGGACTCCCGCAAGGCCCTCGGTCGCTTCGCCGATCCCGGTGTCCCGCGCCTCGAAGCCCGGGCTTCGCCACGAGATCCAGCGCGCCGAGGCGGTCACATGCCGTACGAAGCGCTGACCTTCGAAGCGCCGCTCCGGCAGGAGATGGGGCGTGGGAAGCGCGAGCGCATGATCGGCGAAGGTCTCGTGGATGGCGGGGCAGCCGATCTCGATGACCTCGAGTCCGGGTGATGCCTCCAGCACCCGATGACGGATCTCCGGGGGCTGCAGCACGCAATCTCCCGCCTCCAGCAGGAAGGGCTCGCCCTGATCTTCATAGACCAGCCGCACCCATCCCTTCCGGCAATAGATCATCTGAAAGCGAATCTTGTGGAAATGGACATAGTCCGGCACCGGCCCGCCTTCGCGGATTCGGATATGGGAGGCGATGAAGCGCCCGCCGAGCCGGCCCGGAATCAGGTCGCGATACTGCATCCCGGCGCGTCCTTCGCCCCAGGCTGCCTCGCCCACCAGACGGGCGAGCACGAATTCCTGCCGGCCTTCCGGAAGCTCGAGGGGCGGGCGGGCGTCGACCAGCTCCACCCGCGTGCCGCCGGGGGCGATGAGGTGGCGCGCCGGCTCAGCGGGCAAGGCCACCCTGTCGCAGAGCAAGCGCAGCACCAGCGGTGATGGCTCGGCCTCGGCGCCCATTGCCGCCTCGAGGCGGAGGGTGACGCCGTGACCAGAGATGACCGCGACGGAGGGCGAATCCGCCGGCTGAATCATATTGACCTTGAACCCCAGCTCGTCGGTGAAGAAGCGGAGAGTTGCCGCCAGATCCCCGCAAGGCAGAAGGACCTGTGCGAGGCGTATCTGGGGCGGAAGATCGGTCATGGGTGGCTGGGAGCTTGCTTTGGTCTGGACGGAAGCGGCAGGCGCCTCACGCGACGGCGTGGCGGCGATAGTAGTCCCGCGTCGGGAAGACGACCTTGATTGCCGCGAAATCCGCCGACTGCACCACGCCGCCGGGGACCGCCATGGTGGCGGCCCGGGCATCGATGGCTTCGATCCGCTCGACCGTTCCCGGATATGTGGAGAACAGCGAGGTCGTTGCCGTGGTGTCCTTGGGCATGATCTCCAGCATGGTGTGGAAGAAGTGCGAGGCCTGATGAGGGTCGTAGCCGATCTGCTGATAGACCTTCAGCACATTCTGGTCGGCCGCCCGCTCAGCATCGCGCGAATAGCCCGAGGTCACCATCTGTTCGATCGGGCCCTGCAGCGCATCGAGCAGCGGACCGGAGAGCGCGCCGGCGGGCCCGGAGAGCTGGGATTGGAGCAGCTCGCTGCCGCTGCTGGTCAGGGTCTGGCTGAAACGCTGGGTGCGGATCTCGGCGATGCCGTGGCCGAGATCGGCATGACCGATCTCATGGCCGATGACGGTGACGAGATCGGTCTCGCTTGCGCAATAGCGCAGCAGCCCCTTGTCCACGCCGAGCTTGCCGCCCGGCAGTGCCCAGGCATTCACCTCATTGTTGTCGAGGACGACGATCTCCCAGGGCAAATGCTGACGCTGGGCGGTGGCGATCAGCGGAGCTGCGAAGCGCTCCATCTCGGCCTGCACCGCGGCGTTGCGGTAGTAGCCGCCTTGTGAATCGACGATGCGCCCATAGAGCGTGTTGCCGATCTGAATCTCGTCTTTCTCGCCCAGGGACTGCGTCTCGGCAAGGCTGGTCGCCGTCGTGGTCGCCTGGGTGAGCAGGCTGGTGGGATCGAGCCCGGCGCCGGAGCAGCCGGCGAGCAGGCCGCCCGCGGCGAGCGCGGCGGAGCTCGAGAGGAATCGGCGGCGGCCCATGACGAAAGGCGCCGCGATGCGGGATTTCGGAGTCGGGATCATGTCAGTCTCCTACTTCTCATGGAGGACGATGGTGGGGCGCCGGGGCGGGGTCGCGGCGCGCTCCAGCTCGGCGATCTGCTCGAGATAGATATGCGCCGGCGGCTCCTTTTCGGTGATGGCGCGGAAAGCGGCGGCGGCGGCGGCGAGCTGGCCGTCCTCATAGAGGGCGACCGCGGCGGCGAAGGCGGCGCCGTTCTTGATGGGAGCATCATCGGGCCGGCCGAGGAGCTCGTAGACATCGATGCCCTCGGTCTTGCCCTTGAACTGGACACGGCCGAGGCGCCGGCGACGGACGCTGATGCGTCCCGCTTCGGCCTTGGCGAGCGCGGCCTCGGTCGCGCCGCAGCACATCATGTGGGTCCCGAAGAGCTTGTTGGAGCTCTCCATGCGCGAGGCGAGATTCACCACATCGCCCAGCACGGTATAGTTGGCCTTGGTGGCGGAGCCGACGAGTCCGGCGGTCACCTCCCCGCTGGCGATGCCGATGCGCACATCGACCTTGATGCCGTCGGCCCGCGCGCGGCCCTTGGCGCGGACGAGCTCGGCGCATTCCAGCGCCGCCTCCGCCGCGGCGCGCCCGGCATCGCTTCGCTCGACCGTGGGCACGTTCCACACTGCCAGAACCGCATCGCCGATGAACTTGTCTACATAGCCGCCATGCTTGCTGATGATGTCGGCGAGCAGCCCCAGATATTCGTTGATCAGCCCGATCAGCCGGTCGGGCTCGCGCTTCAGGCTCTCGGTCAGGCTGGTATAGCCGACGATGTCGATGAACATGATGGTGGCCTGCCGGCGCACCGGCTCGAGCGCACGGGGATCGGCGGCGAGCTTCTTCACCACCGCGGGCGCGATGAAGGTACCGAAGATGTCCATGACACGCTGGCGGTTGCGCTGCTCGACGATCACCCGGTCCCCGGCGGTCACCAGATAGGCGAGGCTGACCCCAACCCAGGCGGTGACGGCGGGCAGCAACAGTTCCTGTCCCAAGGCGAAGGCACCGGCGAGCGCCATGAGGAGGATCGCCCCAACCCCGGCGGCTGCGCCGATGAGGGGAGTGACGGCATAGAAGCCCAAGGCCGCGGCGAAGGCGATGAGCCCGACTCCCACCGCCCCAGGCAGTCGCGGCAGGGGCGTGATCGCGGTCCCCTGCACCAGGTTCTGAAAGGCCGTGGCATGGATGAAGGCGCCAGGAATCTTCCAGCGGCCCGAGATGCTGATGGGCACCGGTCCGGTGGCCGAGGCGATGCAGCGCGGCTGGCTCGCCGGCGGGAGCGACCGAGTGCCGCCGGCGGACATCAGACTGGCGCTGGTGAACCACCGATCCTCGACATCGAGGACATCGGCAAAGATCACCGCCTTACCCGCGAAGTGTGAATCGAAGAAGGACTCCTTGCCCGCCTTGGCGCAGGCAACCAGGTCGGCGAGGCTGTAGACCGGGATATGGCCGGGCCCGTAGGCGAAATCGACCAGCGTGCCTCCCTCCGGGAGTTTGACTCCGGCGCGTCCGGCGAGCGCATAGGCGAGGGACGCAACTTGGCTAAGACCGTCGGTCGCCGGGAAGCTCGCGGGATAGCTGCGCACCACGCCATCGGCGTCGAGTTCCAGATTGACCGGCGCCAGATTGCCCCCTCCTTCCGCTGCCGCCTGCTGCGAGGGGTCCGGGGCGATGTTGGGGGCATAGCCCAGCAAGATCCTGTTGTCGACTGCGGCATCGTTGATCGCTTGCAAGAAGGGGATGTCGATTCCTTGCAGTGGACGTTTTCCCTCGAAGACGAAGTTGTCGAGGGTGGTGGAGAAGATGATGTCGAGGGCGATTGTCTTCGTTTTCGCTTGCAGCAGCGCCTCGATGACCTGGGCGAGCCAGGGCGTCCAGACCACCTTGGGGAAATTGCCGAACGCCGCATAGCTTTCTTCGTCGATGGCGACG
>DATBBO010000158.1:0-16652 GCA_036270995.1 Dongiaceae bacterium
GACATAGATGCCGCAGACCGACAGCAGCAAAGCGAGATAGAGCGGCAGCAGCAGCCACCGCGTCCCCAGGATGAAGCTCTCGATCAACCGTTCCATGGCTGCTCCCCCGCACGGCGTCGCGGCGAGAGGATAGAGGCAGCAGCGCAAATCGCCAACACTTCCCTCTGCTGTTCGCCGGGATGACGGAATAAATGGGAGGCGGGAGGCGACGCGCGAGAGGGAAGTGCTCTCTAGCCCAGATCGCGCGGGATGCGCTCGGTCCAGCTGCGCGAGAAGATGCGGAGATCGCCCTCGAAGGCCTGGAGATCCGCTTCGACGATGAACTCGGTTGCCGTGCAGGATATCGCGCTGTGGGTGCGGATGCGCATGTCCCAGCCCTGGCCGTGATGATGATGGTAGTCGTAATCCGCCTCGGCCCGCGCGGTGGTCGGATCATCGGGATGGAGGCGATAGCGCAGCATCTTATGGAGGGCGGTGGCGACCCCGGTCTCCTCATTGATGCCATGGCCGTCATCGCGCAGCACCTCGATGCGCTGCAGGCCGCTGCCGATATCCTGCTCGACCTTGCGGTAGACGGCGCCGGGCCGGAGCACCCGCCGCCGGCCGGGCTTCGGCTTTTCGGCCGGGGCGCAGCGGACCGTCTCATCCTCCGCCCGGGCACGGCGCAGCGGCAGGGTCAGGCTGGAAGTGCCGGTTGCGAGCTTCAATGTCACCGGCTTCGGCGCCGGCCAGATGATCGGCCAATAGGCGGTGGAAAGCGCGAGCCGGATGCGGTGGCCGGCCAGGAAGCGATGGCCGATGTCATTGAGCTGCAATCTCACCCTGGTGCGCTTGCCCGGCTCCAGTGCGGAAGGCGCGTCATGGCCGTCGCGATGGGTGAGGTTGAGCACGCCATAGGTGACGCGGGTCACCTTGCCGTCGGGCGCGACATCGCTGAGGCGCGCGGCGAGGGTCGCGACCGGCTGATCGGATTCGATCTCGAGATCCAGCACCGGCGCGCCGAGAATCTCGCAAGGCGCGCCGAGCGTCTCGCCGTCGAAGACGAGGGACCAGGCGTCGTCGGCACGCTGGTCCGTCGGCAGCTCCGGCCCTAGCCCGCCCAGCCCATAGGGGCACCATTCGCCGCCCGCCACACCGGTGGTCTGGGGCGAGCTGATGGCGAGAGTCTGCTGCGCCACCGACCCGGTCGAAAGCTTTCCGGAATCGAGGGTGAGCTTGTCGGCCGTGATATTGCCGGAGGGCCAGGAGGGCTCGGCGACCCAGCGGCCCGGCCGATGGTCGTAGTGGCTCGCCGGCGGGAGCGAATCCTGCAGATAGGCGCGCAGCATCGGCTCGCCCATGATCCCGGTCTCGCGGCCTTTCAGCCAGTGATCCCACCAGCGCAGGGATTCGGTGAGGAATCCGATGGCCGGTCCCGGCACGCCGTTATGCGGATATTTATGGCCCCAGGGCCCGATGATGCCGAGCTTGGGGCTCTTGAGGGTTCGCAGCAGGCGGAAGACGGCGTTGGAGTAGCCATCCGCCCAGCCGCCGACCGCCAGCACCGCGCAGGTGATGGCGCCGATATCCTCTGAGACCGAGCCGTGACGCCAGTAATCGTCGCGGCGCTGATGGCGCAGCCAATCGGCGTAGTAGGGCCTGACCGCCGCCAGCCGCGCCTGCCACATCTCGCGCCACTTCTCACCGACGATCAGCGGATCCGGCGCGCGACCCATGATCGAGAAGAAGCTCGAGCCCCATTCCAGATTCCCCGTCATATGGGCGCCGCCCATATAGTGCATGTCGTCGGCATAGCGGTCGTCGGTCGAGCAGCAGGTGACGATCGCTTTCAATGCCGGCGGCCGGCGCGCGGCGACCTGGAGCGAATTGAACCCGCCCCAGGAGATTCCCATCATCCCAACCTTGCCGTCGCACCAGGGCTGGGAAGCGAGCCAGGCGATGGCCTCGACGGCATCGTCATGCTCCTGCTTCGAATACTCGTCATGGATCACGCCTTCGGAATCGCCACTGCCGCGGATATCGAGGCGCAGGCACGCATAGCCATGGCCCGCGAGATAGGGATGGGTCAGCTCGTCGCCGTCGCGGGTCCCGTCCCGGCGACGATAGGGGATGTATTCCAGGATCGCCGGCACCGGATGCTGCTCGGCATCCTCCGGCAGCCAGAGTCGGCCTGCCAGGCGCGTTCCGTCGGGCATGGGAATCCAGATGGTCTCGTGATGGCGGATCTTCCGCGGCGGCAGAGATGTCATGGGTGCTCCCGGCGTCTCAGATGGCGGTCTCGAGAATGCGCTCCAGCGCGACGGCATCGACGGGAACCGGGTTCGTGCCGGCGCAGATGTCCCGGGCCGCCAGCGCGGCCACCGCGGGGAAGTCGCCCCGCCCCAGGCCCAGCGCCGTGATCGTCTCGGGAATGGCGACGCGCCGGCGCAGATCGAGGATCCATTGCTGCACGGCGGTGAAGGGATCGCCCGGCAAATTGAGAGTGGCGGCGAGCCGTCCCATGGCCGCCTCGATGGCGGGCCGGTTATGGGCCAGCACGAAGGGCATCAGCACCGCATTGGTCAGGCCGTGGTGATGGCCCTTCAGCGCGCCGATGGCGTGGCTGAGCGCATGCATGGCGCCGAGGCCCTTGCCGAAGGCGGTGGCGCCCATGATGGCCGCCGCCATCATATGGCTGCGCGCCTCGATGTTCGTCGGCTCGGACGAGGCGACCGGCAGCCAGCGTCCGACCAGGGCGATGCCGGAGGCTGCGATCGCATCCGCCATGGGGTGGTAGCTCGGGATGCAGAGCGCTTCCAGATTGTGGCTGAGGGCGTCCATGCCGGTCGCCGCCGTCAGCTTCGCCGGCAGGCTCACGGTCAGATAGGGATCGGCGATCACGATCTTCGGCATCATCGCGGGATGCAGGATGGCGCGCTTCGCCGGGGTCGCGCTGTCGGTGATGATGGCGCTGGGTTCGACCTCGGCGCCGGTCCCCGCCGTGGTGGGGATCGCGATGACTGGAAAGCGCGCTGCCTCGTTCTGGGCCGCCTGGTGGTCGGGCCAGGCGAAGCGCCAGAGCGAACCGCCGCAGGCGGCGAGCAGCGCCACGGTCTTGCCGGCATCGAGACCGGAGCCGCCGCCGAGTGCGATGACACCATCCGCCTTATGGGCCTGGAAAGCCGCCACGCCCGCCTCGATCTGATGGCCGGTGGGATTCTCCTCGATCTCGGCGAAGACCTCCGGGGCGAGGCCGCCGACCGAGGCCGCCTCGCGCACCAGCCGGCCGATGGGCAGCGCCGCCAGGCTGCGATCCGTCACGATCAGCGGCCGGTAGATGCCAAGGCGCCGGCAGGCCTTGCTCAGCTCCACCAGACGCCCGGCGCCGAAGCGGATCTCCGTTGGAAACAGCCAGTCGCCGCGCCAGGTCTCGCCCATCACCACACTCCTCCCCGATCCCGCGAGGGACTATGACGCAAGCGCGTTGACAGCGTAAACAGCGGATTGTTCAATCGAACAACAAATCTCCCGGCGAGAGCAGCGCCGGGAGCCCAAGGGGCGTCATTCGGGGGGCGTTATCATGGTGAATGCGCGGCTTCGCAGCTTTCGGCGCAACGAGCTGATCGAGGCCACCATCGCCGCCATCTCCAAGGGCGGGCTGCAGGATACGACCCTCGCCACGATCGGGCGCCATGCCGGCCTGTCGCCGGCCCTGGTGAACCACTATTTCGACGGCAAGGAGGCGCTGCTGGAGGCGACCATGCGCCGCCTCATGCGCAATCTCGGGGATGATATCGCTCACCACCTGCCCGCAGCACCGACGCCGCTCGCCCGCCTCCATGCCGTCATCGATGGCTGCTTCTCGCGCCGGCATTTTCTCCCCGATTCCATGGGAGCCTGGCTCACTTTCTGGCTCGAGGTGCGGCGCGACCCGCGCTTCGCCCGGTTGCAGCGGGTGCTGAACCGGCGCTTCGAATCCAACATCATGTTCGCGCTGCGCCAGCTCGTCGCGGCACCTTTGGCGGAGGACATCTTCCTCGGCCTCACCGCCCTCATCGACGGCTTCTGGTGGGCCTATGCCATCGATGCGAAGCGGATCCAGCCGGCCCGCGCGCGGCGCCTCTGCCGCGACTATCTCTCGAACCGGCTTCCGCGGGCCAAGGCGGGGCGGAGGGTTGCGAAACCGGCCGCCGCACGGCGGGTCGCGAGGGCCCGGAGCTGAGCATGGATTCGGGCCCGATCATCCAGGACGTCTCCGATCGCGTGCTGAGCATCGAGCTCGCCTGGATCCCCATGCCGGACGGCCGGCGCCTGGCGGCGCGGCTCTGGCTGCCCCGCGATGCCGAGCAGACGCCGGTGCCGGCCATCCTGGAATACATCCCCTATCGCCGGCGCGACGGCACCCGTCTCCGGGATGAGGAAACCCATTCCTGGGTTGCCGCCCAGGGCTATGCCTGCGCCCGGGTCGACATCGCGGGAAGCGGGGATTCCAACGGGCTGCTGCTCGACGAATATCTGAAGCAGGAGCAGGACGACGCCATCGAGATCATCGCTTGGCTGGCCGCGCAGCCCTGGTGCAGCGGCGAAGTCGGGATGATCGGCATCTCCTGGGGCGGCTTCAACGGGCTGCAGGTGGCGGCGCGCCGTCCGCCGGCTTTGAAGGCGGTGATCTCCATCGCCTCGACCGTCGACCGCTATGCCGATGACGTGCATTTCATGGGCGGCGCGCTTCTGGCCGACAATATGGATTGGGGTGCCGCCTTCTTCACCTATGCCGCCCTCCCGCCCGATCCCGAGATGGTGGGGCCGGGCTGGAAGGCGCAATGGCTTCAGCGGCTGGAGGCGCTCAGGCCCTTCCCGCCGCTTTGGCTGGAGCACCAGCGGCGCGATGCGTTCTGGAAGCACGGCTCGGTCTCGGAGGACTATGCCGCGATCCGTTGCCCCGTGCTCGGCGTCAGCGGCTGGGCCGATGGCTACACCGCCGCGGTCTTCCGTCTGGCGGAGAATCTCAGCGTGCCCTGCAAGGGCCTCGTCGGTCCCTGGGGCCATCTTTATCCCCATCGCGGCGTGCCGGGACCAGCCATCGGTTTTCTCCAGGAATGCGTGCGCTGGTGGGATCGCTGGTTGAAGGGCAAGCCGACCGGCGTCGAGAACGACCCGACACTGCGCCTGTGGCTCCAGGATAGCGCCCCGCCCCAGGCCCATTACGACCATCGCCACGGCCGCTGGATCGGCATCGGCTCCTGGCCCTCGGCGGATATCGAGAGCCGCATCCTCGCCCTCAACCCCGGGCGTCTCGATGCGGTGCCGGCGAAGGCCGAGGCGCTTCGGCTCCGCTCGCCCCAGACGACGGGGCTCGCCGGCGGCGAATGGTGCGCCTATGGGCTTGGCAAGGTTGCGCCGGAGATGCCGCTGGACCAGCGCCTCGACGATGCCGGCTCCCTCGTCTTCGACAGCGCGCCGCTGGAAGAGCCGCTCGCCATTGTCGGCGCGACGGTGGTCGAGGTCACCCTCGCCGCCGACAAGCCCCAGGCGATGGTGGCGGTGCGTCTCAGCGATGTGGCGCAAGACGGCGCCGCGACGCGGGTCAGCTACGGGATCCTGAACCTTGCCCATCGCGACAGTCACGAGCGGCCGGCGGCGCTTGTGCCCGGCGAGCGCTACAAGATCCGCCTGGCGCTGACCGAGGCGGCCCATCTCTTCGCCGCCGGCCGGCGCCTGCGCATTGCCGTCTCCAGCGCCTATTGGCCCATGGTGGTGCCGCCGCCGGAGGCGGCGACCCTCACGCTCTGGACCGGCGAGAGCCGGGTCATCCTGCCGATGCTGCCCGAGCAGCACTTCCGCCGGCTCCCGGATTTCCCGCCGGTGGAGAAGGCGACGCCGCTCGCGCGCACGATCTTCGATCCCGGCGAGGAGCGGCGCGACGTCCATTACGACGTGGAGCGCGACAAGACGACGGTGCGCAACAGCCGCGATGACGGCGCGGCGCGCATCGACGATATCGGCACCACCATCTCCTATCGCAAGGTGAAGGAGTTCTCCATCGCCCGGAACGATCCCGCGACCGCCGAGGCGCTGGTCGAGACCGCCATGCATTACCGGCGCGGAGCGTGGGACGCGCGGCTGGAAACCCGCATCCGGATGCGGGCGATGCGCGAGCATTTCGTCTTCGATTCGGATGTCGATGCATTCGAGGGCGAGCAGCGCCTGTTCAGCCGCAGCTTCGCCCACAAGATCCCGCGCGACAATCTCTAGGGGCCATGCCGTGAACGAGATCCGCATCCGCGAGAATCTGCCGGAGGCCTTCGAGATCCTCGATCCGGTCTGGATTCCCATGCCGGACGGCGCGCGGCTGGCGGCGCGCATCCTGCTGCCGCTGAGGGCGGCCGAGCGGCCCGTGCCGGCGGTGCTGGAATACATCCCCTATCGCCGGCGCGACGGCACCATTCTCGGCGACACCCCACGCCATGCCTATTTCGCCGGCCATGGCTATGCGGCTGTCCGGGTCGATCTGCGCGGCTCGGGGGATTCCGATGGCGTGCTGCTGGACGAATATCTGCCGCAGGAGCATGACGACGCCCTTGCGGTCATCGACTGGCTCGCCGCGCAGCCCTGGTGCAACGGCAAGGTCGGGATGATGGGCTATTCCTGGGGCGGCTTCAACGCGCTCCAGGTCGCGGCCCGCCGGCCGCCGGCGCTCGCCGCCATCATCGCGGTCCACGCCACCGACGACCGCTATGGCGATGACTGCCACTACATGGGCGGCGGGCTGCTGCTGGGCAATCTCTCCTGGGCATCGACCATGCTGGCCTATAACGCGCGCCCGCCGGATCCGCTGGTGGTCGGCGAGCGCTGGCGCCAGATGTGGCTCGAGCGGCTCGAGGGCAGCCCGCCCTTCATCCTGGAGTGGCTGGCCCATCCGCTGCGCGACGCCTATTGGCGCCATGGTTCCGTGAGCGAGGATTACGGCGCCATCGAGGCGGCGATCTATACCGTCGGCGGCTGGGCCGATCCCTATACGAATTGCGCGCTGCGGCTGCTGGAAAAGGCCGAGGCGCCGGTGAAGGCGCTGATCGGCCCCTGGGCGCATGCCTATCCCCACAATGCCCGGCCGGGCCCTCAGATCGGCTTTCTGCAGGAGAGCCTGCGCTGGTGGGACCGCTGGCTGAAGGGGATCGACAACGGCATCGAGGACGAGCCGCGGCTCCATGCCTGGATCCAGGATTCAGTCCCGCCGGCCTCGGATTACGAGACGCGGCCAGGGCGCTGGATCGCGGAAGCGAGCTGGCCGCCGCCGGTGCCCCCGCATCCCTTCCATCTCGCCGATGGGAAGCTGACCGAGAGGAAGGGGCCGCATTCGACTGCACCGCTCAGGCACCGCTCGCCCCAGCTCATGGGCATCACCACCGGCGAATGGTGCCCCTATGGCAATCCCGGCGAGCTGCCCATCGACCAGCGCGCCGATGACGGCCGGTCCCTCGTCTTCGACACGGCGCCGCTGGAGAAGCCGCTGGAGCTCCTGGGCACACCGGAGCTGACCCTCCGCCTCGCCATCGACCAGCCGGTCGGCATCATCACAGCGCGGCTCTGCGAAGTGTCGCCGGAGGGTGCCTCGACCCTCATCTCCTATGGCATCCTCAATCTCACGCGCCGCCACGGCTTCGAGCGCAACGATCCCATGGAGCCGGGCAAGGCGGAGACCGTGACCTTCCGCCTCAACGATCTGGGGCAGCGGCTCTCCGCCGGCGCTCGGCTGCGCCTGGCGCTCTCGACCAATTACTGGCCGATTCTCTGGCCGGCGCCCGCAGCCGTGACCATGACGCTCCATCTCGCCGATTGCCGGCTGGACCTGCCGGTCCGCGCGGCGGGCGATGGCGCGCCCCATCCCTTCCCGCCGCCGGAGGCCGCACCCAATGTGGCATACAGCCAGCTTCGCAAGGGGCGGCGGCAGCGGGTGGTGGAGGAGGATGCGACCACCGGGCGGACGGTGGTGACGATCCATCGCGACCCTGGCTCCTGGCGGCTGGAGGAGGACGGCCTTACCCTCGACGGCGGCGGGACCGAGCGCTTCGGGCAGGTCGAAGGCGATCCCCTCAGCGCCGTGGCGGAGATCGAGTGGCGCTATGCCATGCGCCGGGGCGGTTGGGCGCTGCGCACGGTGAGCCGCACCCGGCTCACCGGCAGCCGCGACCGGTTCCATCTGAGCGTGACCCTCGACGCCTATGAGGAGGATGCCTCGGGGGCCGAGCGGCGGATCTTCACCCGCACGATCAACCGCGATCTGCCGCGAATGGGACTCTGAGAGGTGCCGCGCCCCTGTTCCGCAACCGACCTGTTTTCGCCTGTTCGGCCGCCGCCCTTGCATCCCGGGAGGCAAAGCTGCAAGGTTTCCGGGACCGTCGCCGCAGGGTCTGGTTGTGGGACCCGAGTTGCGATAGATCACGGATCGAGCGTCCGCTTGCGCGCGCCGCCTGTCGGGGGCGCCGGCGGTGGGCGGGAGATCCCGGAAACCGGGATGCGCCCGACAAGCTGGTCTGAAAGAAACCTTAAGAAATCAGGGAGTGAGAGATGAGCAAGCTTGAACTATCACGCCGCGGCGTGCTGCAGAGCGCCGCTGCCATGGCAACCCTCGCAGCGCTCGGCATCAAGCCGGAGAACGTGCTGGCCGCCGAGGGCGACATCGTCAAGGTCCGCATGGTCGAGGACATCCAGATCCTCGACCCGGGCTACATGATCGGCAGCGCGGAGACCACCACGCTCTATGCCTGCATGCCGCGCCTGGCCGTGCCGGTCAAGGATGGCGACAAGCCCTGGGGCTGGCAGCCCTCGGAATATGTCGAGAAGATCACCCAGGACGACGATCCGAGGCACATCTCCTTCACGCTCAAGCAGGGGCTGATGTGGAGCAACAATGTCGGCGAGCTGACCGCCGACGACGTCAAGTACTCCTTCGAGCGCATGCTGAAGTCGGATTGGAACTCGCGCTGGCCGACCCTCGACCATGTCGACGTCAAGGACAAGTACAGCGGCGTCATCGTGCTCAAATCGCCCTTCGACGGCACCTTCCTCATGGGCGTCGCCTCGGAATCGGGCACGATCCTGCCCAAGGCGGCGATGGAGAAGCTGAAGGACCAGAAGTTCACGACCCAGCTGCCGGCCGAGCTCGGCATGTATCACATGGCGTCCTGGACGCCGAAGCAGAAGCTGGTGCTGACCGCCAATCCGGATTGGAAAGGCACCAAGCCCGCCTTCTCCGAGGTCCATTTGATCGATATCGAAGATGCCAAGGCGGCGGAGCTCGCCTTCGAGGCGCATGAAACCGATGTCTCCAATATCGGCCTCGACACCGCGGCGCGCTACGAGAAGTCGTTGCCGGCCAATTCCAAGCTGATCAACCTGCCCGGCCCGCTCTACACCTGGATGGGCATGAACACCTCGAATCCGAAGCTGAAGGATATCCGCGTGCGCAAGGCCATCCAGCGCGCCGTCGATGTCAAATCGGTGATCGGCGGTGCCTATGCCGGCGCCTCGCCGCAGGCCTTCGGCGTGGTGCCGGTGGGCATCTTGGGGCACCGGCCGAGCTCCAAATACAGCTACAACCCGGACGAGGCGAAGGCGCTGCTGAAGGAGGCCGGTGTCTCCAATCTCTCCCTCGAGATCGTGGCCGTGACCTCGCAGCCGGAGCAGGTGGCGGCGGCCCAGATCATCCAGGCCAATCTCGCCGATATCGGCATCGATGCGAAGGTCAAGCCGACGGATTCCGGTCCGTTCTGGAATCTCGGCCTGGAGTCGAAGGGCGATGCCTGGAAGACTCTCGAGCTCTGGATCATGCGCTATCGCTGCTCACCGGATCCCTCCGACGCGATCCAGTGGTTCAAGAAGGACCAGGTCGGCGTCTGGAACTGGGAACGCTGGACCGATCCGGAATTCGAGACCCTGTGGACACAGGGCCTGACGGAGACGGACAAGGCCAAGCGCGACGCGATCTATGTCCGCATGCAGGAGATCATGGAGGATACGGGCGCCTATGCCTGGCTCACCTTCGATCCCTGGTTCTATGTCAGCAGCGACAAGGTCATCCCCGCCTTCGAATCCGGCGGCGAGATGCGGGTCGACCTGTTCAAGAAGGCCTGAGGATCGCGAAACGTCGCCATCGTGGGCATCTCCTCTCCCTCTCCCGCGTCGAAGCGCGGGAGAGGGCAGGGGCCCGCGGCCTCTCCGGTGATTGAAGAGCCTGGCCGCCCATGCTGATCTATACGCTGCAGCGGATCGGGCTGGCGATCCTGATCTGCATCACCTCGATGTGCCTGCTGTTCGGGGCGCTCCATCTGATCCCCGGCGACATGGCGACGATCATGCTGGGATCGCGCGCCACCAAGGAGATGCGCGACGAGCTGAACCATGAGATGGGCCTCGACCGGCCGGTGCCGGTGCAGCTTGCGAAGTTCCTCGGCCGCATCGTGCAGGGCGATCTGGGCAGCGATCCGGTGACCAAGCGCAGTGTGGCCACCATCATCCTGGAGAACCTGCCCTATACCCTGGTGCTGATCCTGACGGCGCTGGGCTGGTCGGCCGCACTCGGCATCCCGCTCGGCTGCTACTCCGCCATAAGACGCAACAGCTGGATCGACCGGGTGACGGGCGTCATCTCCGTCGGCACGATCTCCATCCCTTCCTTCGTCGTCGCCATCTATGCGCTTCTGATCTTCGCCATCCAGGTCAACTGGTTCCCGGTCATCGGCGCCGGTGATCCGGGCGATTTCGGCGACCAGATCTGGCATCTGGTGCTGCCGAGCTTCGCCGTTGGTCTGGGCTGGGTCGGCTATCTCGCGCGGCTGGTGCGGGCCTCGATGCTGGAGGTGATGGGCGAGCACCATGTCAGGACGGCGCGGGCCTTCGGCCTGCCAGAGGCCAAGATCATCCTGCATTACGCGCTTCGGATCGCCATCCTACCCACGGTCACCATGCTGGCGCTCGCCATCGGCGGCCTGCTCTCGAGCGCCGTATTCGCCGAGAACATCTTCGCCCGCCCGGGCATCGGCAAGCTGATCGTGGATTCCGCCTATGTCCACAACTACCCCGTCGTGCAGGGTGCGGTCTTGACCACCGTCGCGCTCTTCGCCCTTGCCATGCCCATCGCCGATCTCCTCATCGCCAGGCTCGACCCCCGTGTCCGCGCAACCTTCTGAGGTCCTCGCCCCTGTCGAGTTGATTCCGGAGGCCCCCGGCTTCCTGATCAGCGTGGTGCGCCGGCTGCGCGGCGATCCCCTGGGGCTGCTCGGCCTGCTGATCGTGCTGACGGTCGTTGTCCTTGCCATCATCGGTCCCTCCATCGCGCCCTACAGCCCCTTCAAGATCAAGGTGCCGGAGCGCTT
The DNA here is from genome assembly GCA_036270995.1 of Dongiaceae bacterium. Lineage (GTDB taxonomy): Bacteria > Pseudomonadota > Alphaproteobacteria > Dongiales > Dongiaceae > DASXQK01. Next base: position 11,355 of record DATBBO010000158.1, read on the forward strand.
CATGCCGCCGACCCTGCTTGCTCTCGTCGGCGGGGGCGATGGCATCCATGGAGCCTTCAGCCATGTCTTCGGCACCGACAATCTGGGCCGCGACGTCTTCAGCCGCGTGCTGGCCGGAACCCAGATCGCGCTCGGTGTCGGCGGCGGCTCCATCGCGATCGCGCTCGTGATCGGCCTGACGCTGGGCCTCATCGCCGGCTACGGGCCGCGCTGGCTCGACAACTTCCTGATGCTGCTGTTCGATTCGATCTATTCCTTTCCGACGGTGATCCTGGGGCTGACGGTGATGACCCTGCTGGGCCCCAGCATCCCGACGCTCATGTTCGTGGTGGTGGTGATCCAGACCCCGGCCTATGGCCGGCTGATCCGCACCTCCACGCTGGCGACCAAGAGCTCGGAATACATTCTCGCCATCCGCTCCCTCGGCAGCTCGCCGGGACGGATCCTGCTGGTGCATATCCTGCCCAACATCATCGGGCCGCTCTTCATCGTCGCCAGCATGGACATCCCCTCGGTGATCGCGCTGGAGGCGGGCCTCACCTATCTCGGCCTCGGCATTCCGCCGCCGGCGCCGAGCTGGGGGCGCATCCTGCAGGAAGGCTTCGAGAGCATCCGCGATGCGCCCTGGATCGTGGTCGCCGGCGGCATACCGCTGATCCTCACCACGCTCGGTTTCACCTTCCTCGGCGAATCCCTGCGCGATCTCCTCGACCCCAAGCTGCGCCGGATCATCTAGTGTCCCGAATCCGAAATTCGTGGGATCAAATTCCCGGTGGCTGCGGGACACAAATCTTTGATTCGAGTGGCCTGTTTATCCCAGTAATTCGCGCGCGAATTTCTGGGGCAGGACACTAGACCATGGCCCTTGCCGCATCCAGCATCGAGCCGGCCGCCAATGTGCTGGAGGTGCAGGGTCTCAGTGTCCGCTTCCGCACGCCGCGGGGGCCCGTGCTCGCGCTGCGCAATGTCAGCGTCGAGGTGCCGCGCGGCAGCGTGGTCGGTCTCGTGGGCGAGAGCGGCTCGGGCAAGTCCACGCTTGCGCTCGCGGTCATGGGGCTGATGTCGGGCAATGCCAGCATCACCGAAGGGAGCCTCCGCTTCGCCGGGCGGGAGCTCTTGGGGCTGAAGCCCCAGGAGCTGCGTGCGCTGCGGGGCGACCGGCTCTCCATGGTGTTCCAGGACCCGATGACCTCCCTCAACCCGGTGCGGGCCATCGGGCTGCAGATGCTGGATATCCAGTATCGCGAGCGCAGCCTCTCCATCGCCGAGAAGCGGCGCAAGGCCGCGGATATGCTGCGCCGGGTCGGCATTCCCGATCCGGAGCGACAGATGGGCCGCTATCCCCACGAGTTCTCCGGCGGCATGCGCCAGCGCATCGCCATCGCCATGGGGGTGCTGGAGCGGCCGGAGCTGCTGATCGCCGATGAGCCGACCACCGCCCTCGATGTGACGCTGGAGGCGCAGATCATTCAGCTCCTGCGCGATCTCCGGCGCGAGTTCAATAGCTCGATCCTGTTCATCTCCCACAATCTCGGCCTGATCGCCGAGCTCTGCGACATCGTCGTGGTGCTCTATGCTGGCGAGGTGGTGGAGCAGGGGACCGTGCGCGACATCTTCCACCGGCCCCGGCATCCCTATACCCAGGCGCTGCTCGAATGCGATCCGGCCCGCATCGCCGAGATTCGCCGCGAGCTGCCGACGATCACCGGCGATGTGCCGAATCTGCTGCGCATTCCCGCCGGCTGCGTCTTCGCCCAGCGCTGCCCGAAGGTCTTCGACCGCTGCCGGGTCGAGCATCCGGCGGACTATCCCGCGGGGCCTGCCCATCTCGCCCGCTGCCATCTCCTGGCGGAGCGCGCCGATGGCTGACGCGGCCCTTCGGGAATCCCCGCCCTGGGCAGCCGGCGAGATGCTGCTGGAGGTCGAGAACCTCCATGTGCGCTATCGCATGATGGGGCCGATCCGGGCCAAGATCCTCCAGCTGCCCAACCGCTTCCTCGATGCCGTGCTCGACGTCTCCTTCCGGCTTCGCCGCGGCACGACCCTGGCGCTGGTGGGCGAGAGCGGCTCGGGCAAGAGCACGCTGGGGCGCGCCATCACCGGGCTCGTGCCGATCGCCGCGGGCCAGGTACGCTTCGAGGGCCGGGAGCCGCTGAAGGCCAATCCCCGGGGCGAGAAATCCTATCACCGCGATGTCGCGATGATGTTCCAGGACCCGGTTTCGAGCCTGAGCCCGCGGCGCACGGTGCGCTCCCTGATCACCGAGCCCTTCGTCGTCCACAGGCTGGGTCGGCGCGATCTCGATGCCGAGGCGCGCCGGCTCCTGGCGCTTGTCGGCCTGCCCCGGGATTTTGCCGGGCGCTATCCCCACCAGCTCTCGGGTGGCCAGGCCCGCCGGGTCGGCGTTGCCCGGGCCGTCGCACTCTCGCCCAAGCTCATCATCGCCGATGAGCCGACGGCGGGGCTCGACGTCTCGGTCCAGGGCGAGATCCTGAACCTGATGACGCGGCTCCAGAGCGAGCTGGGCCTGACTTATCTCATCATCACCCACAATCTCGCCGTGGTCCGCCATGTGAGCGACGAGACGGCCATCATGTATATGGGCCGGTTCGTCGAGCAGGGGACGACGCGGGAGATCTTCGAGCGGGCCGCCCATCCCTATACCGCCGGCCTGCTGGCCGCCCAGCCCCATCCCGATCCCGACAAGCGCCGGGAGGAGGTGCCGCTCCTGGGCGAAGTGCCGAGCCTGGCCCGCCGGCCGGCGGGCTGCGAGTTTCATACCCGCTGCCCGCGGGCCCAGGCCCTTTGCCGGCAGGAGCGGCCGGCGGTCCACCGGCTTTCGCCGAGCCATCGCCACCGCTGCCACTTTCCTTTGATCGATACCCCGTAGCTGGGGCAGGATCGGCGGACCACGCTTTCGGGGAGCGAAGCCCTGTCGCCAAGGGTTTCAGCAGCATGAAGATTCGCGGCAGCCGGCTAAAGCGGGCAGGACGGCTCACGGCCTGGGGCTCGCTGCGCGCTGCCGGCGAGACCATATGGGAGGCGGTGGTCAATCTCATCCGCCATGAGGGGCTGGAGCTCTCGGGCTACATGTCCTTCATGTCGATCCTGGCGCTCTTTCCCTTCCTGATCTTCGTCGTCGCCATCGCCGGCTTCATCGGCCAGGCGGAGGGCGCCGGCAAGTTCATAAGCACGGCCTTCGAGTTCCTGCCGCCGGAGGTGGTCTCGGTGCTGGGTCCGACCATCGCCAACATCGTCAACAATCCCCGCGGCGATCTGCTGACCTTCGGCATCCTCTTCGCCATCTGGTCGGCCTCCAGCGGGGTGGAGGCGCTCCGGCTCCTGCTCAATCGCTGCTATGCCGTGCCGGAGACGCGCTCGGTCATTCTGCTGCGCCTGCAGAGCGTCGTCCTGGTGGTGCTGAGCGCGATCGCCATTGCCATCATGTCGCTCGCCATCGTGCTGGCGCCTGTAATCGAGCGGCTTCTCGCCCATTACCATTTCGAGATACTGCTCGACCGCAATGCCTGGTTCCGGCTGCGCTATGGCGCGGTCATCCCCACGACCATGATCGTGCTCATCGCGCTGCATCTATTCCTGCCCAACCGGCCGCCGCGGTTCGGCGAGATCTGGCCGGGCACGCTGATCACCGCCGTGCTCTGGATCACCGGTGCCGCCGGCTTCTCCATCTATGTCGACAATCTGACGAGTTACAATGTCACCTATGGCGGCCTGGGCGGCATCGTGCTCAGCCTCTTGTTCTTCTACGTCGCCGCCATCATCTTTGGCTTCGGCGCCGAGATGAATGCGGCGATCATGCGCCGCCTCTCGCCCATCGCCCCCGCGCCCGTGGGCGATATGCGTCATGCGATGGAGCCCGCTGCCGGCCACCGGCAGCCGGCCGATTCCGTGCTGACGGGCGACCAGATGGCCGGCAAGCCCCGAGAGCCCGGCACCTGATTCTTGGAGGTCCCCATGCCCGAGACGAAACCCGAGCTGCATCGCTTTCCCGAAGCGACCGAGCTGCCCCTCATCCACTACCGCGGCGCCATCGCGCCGGAAGGAAAGGCGGAGGGGCGCGCCGCGGCCAAGACCTTCGAGCAGCTCTTTGCCCGCAATGGCTGGCCCGGCGCCTGGCGCAATGGCATCTATCCCTATCATCACTTCCACGCCACCGCCCATGAGGTGCTGGGGATCGCGGCGGGCCATGCCTCGGTCCGCTTCGGCGGCGAAGGCGGGCCGGTGGTCGAGGTCGGCGCCGGGGATGTGGTGGTGATCCCCGCCGGGGTCGCCCATTGCAATCTCGGCTCGAGCCCGGATCTCCTGGTGGTCGGGGCCTATCCCGGCGGCCGCGGTCCCGATCTCAACAAGGGCACGCCCGCCGATCACCCCGAGGCCCGGGCCAAGCTGAAGAAGGTTGCCCTGCCCGAGGCCGACCCGGTCTTCGGGACCGACGGGCCGCTGATCCGGCATTGGGGAGCGAAAGGCGGTTGACTTTCCCTTTGGTTGCTGGAGCCTCGCCAGCCCCGAGACCTGCATAAGAGAGGCGCCGATGCTGACCGACCTGAAGGACAAGCGCGTTCTCGTCACCGGCGCCAGCACCGGGATCGGCGCTGCGGTCGCCAAGGGCTTCGCCGCCGCGGGCGCCCGGGTGGTGGTGCATTACAATGCGAGCGAGGCCGAAGCCAAAAAGGTGGTGGGCGAGATCGAGGCTGCGGGCGGCAAGGCGCTCGCCGTCAGGGGCGATCTCGGCGGGCGGACCGGCTCGGCGTCCCTGGTGGAGGAGGCGGCCCAGAGGCTGGGCGGGCTCGATGTGCTGGTGAACAATGCCGGCGCGCTGCTGCGCCGCGCGCCGCTGGGCCAGATCGATGACGAGCTGTTCGACAAGGTGGTCGACCTGAATGCGCGCTCCGTCGTCATGGCCTCCCAGGCCGCCGTGCCGCATCTGAAGCAGGTGGGCCACGGCTCGATCATCAATACGAGCTCGGTGGCCGCGCGCAATGGCGGCGGGCCGGGCTCGGCGGTCTATGGCGGCTCGAAGGCCTTCGTCTCCAGCATCACCCGCAACATGGCCCGCGAGCTGGCGCCCCAGGGTATCCGCGTGAATGCCGTGGCGCCGGGGGTGATCATGACCCCCTTCCACGACCGCTTCACCTCGCCGGAGCTGCTGGAGCAGCTGCGCAAGGGAATCCCCATGGGCCATGTCGGCGCGCCGGAGGACTGTGTGGGCGCCTTCCTCTTCCTCGCCTCGCCGGCCATGAGCGGCTACATCACCGGCCAGACCATCGAGGTCAATGG
>DATBBO010000159.1:0-6759 GCA_036270995.1 Dongiaceae bacterium
ATGCACCTTGTCGGGCACGATATAGCCGAGGAGGCGCTGATAGTGGGTGATCAACAGCGTCGAGCGCTCGGGCGAGCGCAGCGCATTGACGCCATCGGCGACGATCCTCAGCGCATCGATATCGAGGCCGGAATCGGTCTCGTCCAGGATGGAGAGCCGCGGCTCCAGCATCGACATCTGGAAGACCTCGTTGCGCTTCTTCTCGCCGCCGGAGAAGCCGACATTGACGGCGCGCGAGAGCAGCGCTTCGTCCATGCTGAGCCGCTTCAGCTTTTCGCGCGCGAGCTTCAGGAAATCGAAGGCGTCGAGCTCCGGTTGGCCGCGATGACGGCGGACCACATTGACCGCGGATTTCAGGAAGTTGGCGTTCACGACGCCGGGAATCTCCACCGGATACTGGAAGGCGAGGAAGATCCCCTCACGGGCGCGCTCCTCGGGCTCCATCGCCCCCAGGTCACGGCCGCGAAAGAAGACGCGACCCCGCGTGATCTCGTAGCCCTCGCGCCCGGCCAGGGCATAGGCGAGCGTGCTTTTGCCCGACCCGTTGGGACCCATCACCGCATGGACCTCGCCATCTTCGATGCTGAGATCGACCCCGCGCAGGATCTCCTTGCCGTCGACCACGACATGCAGGTCTTGGATCTCGAGCATGATCTCTTTCATCCCGTTCAACCGACGCTGCCTTCGAGGCTGACGCCCAGCAGCTTCTGGGCCTCCACAGCGAATTCCATGGGGAGGTTCTGCAGCACCTCGCGGCAGAAGCCGTTGACGATGGTGGTGACGGCCTCCTCGGCGGAGAGCCCGCGCTGGCGGCAGTAGAAGAGCTGATCATCGCTGATCTTCGAGGTCGTTGCCTCATGCTCGACCCGCGCGGTCCTGTTCTTCACCTCGATATAGGGGACCGTATGGCCACCGCAGTCGGGCCCGATCAGCAGGCTGTCGCACTGGGAGTAGTTGCGCGCACCCTCGGCCTTGGGCTGGATGCGCACCAGCCCGCGATAGGTGTTCTGCCCATGGCCGGCGGAGATGCCCTTGGAAATGATGGTCGAGCGGGTGTTGCGCCCGAGATGGATCATCTTGGTGCCGGTATCGGCCTGCTGGCGGTTGTTGGTGACGGCGACGGAGTAGAACTTGCCGACCGAGTCATCGCCTTGGAGGATGACGCTCGGATATTTCCAGGTGATGGCGGAGCCGGTCTCGACCTGGGTCCAGGAGATCCGGGAGCGCGCGCCGCGGCAGGCGCCACGCTTGGTCACGAAGTTGTAGATGCCGCCATTGCCCTCCCGGTCGCCCGGGTACCAGTTCTGCACCGTGGCATAGCGGATCTCCGCATCCTCCAGCGCCACCAGCTCCACCACCGCGGCGTGGAGCTGATTCTCGTCGCGCATCGGCGCCGTGCAGCCCTCGAGATAGCTCACATAGGCGCCCTTGTCGGCGATGATGAGCGTGCGCTCGAACTGGCCGCTGCTCTTGGCGTTGATGCGGAAATAGGTGGAGAGCTCCATGGGGCAACGCACACCCGGCGGCACGTAGACGAAGGAGCCGTCGCTGAAGACCGCGGAATTGAGGGTGGCGAAGAAGTTGTCGCTGTAGGGCACGACGCTGCCCAGATATTTGCGCACGAGCTCGGGATGGGTCTGCACCGCCTCCGAGATCGGGCAGAAGACGATGCCGAGCTTGGCGAGCCTGTCCTTGAAGGTCGTCGCCACGGAGATCGAATCGAAGACCGCGTCGACCGCCACGCCTGCGAGTGCGGCGCGCTCCTTGAGGGGGATGCCGAGCTTCTCGTAGGTCTTGAGCAGCTCCGGATCGACCTCGTCCAGGCTCTGCGGCCCTTTCTGGCGCTTGGGCGCGGCGTAGTAGTACATGTCCTGATAGTCGATCTTCGGATAGCTGACGCGCGCCCATCTGGGTTCGCTCTCCGGCGCCGCCATCCAGGCCTTGAACGCCTTCATGCGCCAGTCGAGGAGCCAGTCCGGCTCGTTCTTCTTGGCCGAGATGAAGCGGATGGTGTCCTCGCTGAGGCCCTTGGGCGCCAGCTCGGCCTCCACATCCGTGACGAAGCCGTATTTGTACTCGCCGCCGATCCGGCGAATGGCGTCGATGGTCTGCTGGGTGGCGCTCATGAAAACTCTCGATGTTGATCGGGCTTCGCCGCCATCGGACGGGCAGCCGCACCAAGGGCCGCGGCCGGCAAGGCGATATCCGCCAGGCTCACATCCTCCAATGCCTTGCGCACGGCCCGGTTGATCGCATGCAGTCCCACCCGCGAGCGGCAAAGCGCCTCGACCTCGCAGCGATGCGAATCCGGCGTGATGCATTGGGTGAGCGCAACGGGCCCGTCCACGGCGCTGACGATGGCGTCGACGGAAATGGCCGCGGCTGGCCGCTCCAGCCGATAGCCACCCTTGACGCCGCGCGCCGAGCCGATGAGGCCCTTCCGGCAAAGCCGGGCCAGGACCTTCGCCGCGGCCGGTCCGGGCAGGCGGGTCGCTCCGGCCATCTCGGCGGCCGAATGGATGGCTCCCGGGTTCTGGGCCATATGGGTCATCAGCACGATGGCAAAGTCGGCCAGGCGACTGAGGCGCATCATTGGAGCTCGGCTCCCTCGCGGAATCGCATTGCGCAACCGAGGCTTATATATGACTAACCCAGTCAGATTTCAATGCAGATCGCTTCGCGGAACCTTTAGGAGTTTGTCACTTTTCTTCTATTGGAATAGTACGGCTATATATGCAATGTCGCGTTGTGGGACCGAGGGGAAAGTAGACAGGTTCAACTATTAGTGTGAGGTACACGACATGAAGTCACTTTTGGTGGCAATCCTTCTGGGAGGTGCCGTCCTCGCTTCGGCCGATGCGGTCCAGGCTGCGACCTTCACGATCCCGTCGCCTTCGCTGCCGTCGCCCTATCTGACCGTCGCCGATCAGGAGATGGTCGTGACGGGCACGGCGGTCAATCTCCGCGCCAAGCCCTCCACCAGCGGCAAGGTCCTGATCAAGTTGAACACCGGCGACAAGGTCACGGTCGTCGGCTCCTCCGGGAGCTGGAGCCGCGTCAAGTACAAGAACATGGAGGGCTATGTCAGCACGAGGTTCCTGAAGTAGTCCCTCGAGGCGCCTTCCGAGGCGCTTTCGGTCCTTCCATTGCGGCGTTCCGGGTGATCGGCGCTCAGCCGCCGATTGCTCCGGGGTGCCGCACGGCCATTCCCATTGTGCTCAGGCCGGATCCGCGGAAGCGGGCAGGGCCGCCCGCAGCAGGGCCTTGCGAGCCTCCCACTGGCCTGCCGCATCGAGGGTCTCGATGAACTGGACCTCGCCGCCGGCAAGAAACGCCACCGGCAGGCCGTCGCGATAGAGCAGGCGGTTGCCGGTGAGGGCCGCAAGCCTTGGCCCCGGTGTCACGATGCCGAGCAGGTTCAGGGGATCGGCGCCGGAGATGGAGATCCAGGCGCCGTCATGCGGCTTGCGCCTGGCCTCGCGCAGCAATCCCACGGCATGGGGAAGCGCGAACTGCTCGCCGGAAAAACCGGCGACGAAGCGCCCGCCCCGGATCTCGCCGCGGGCTTCCAGCCGTCGATAGACGCGCAGGAGATCGCGCCAGGGCGGAAGCCACCCCGCCTCGCGTTCGATCAGCCGCCAGAACACCACGCCATAGCGCAGCAGCAGGCTGCGCGCCGCGTGCTCCGCGGCCTCGGGCTTAGCCGGCATACCCGGCAGCGTCCCTTCGCTGCGACGTGTCAGCGCCCAGCGCCCCGCATCTTCCATGCCGAAATCTACCGTGCGGCGCCGGCGACGCCCGCTGGCGAAGGGCCTGCGCCGATCCGAGGGCGTGAGCAAAGCGCGCAAGCCACCGAAGCTGTCGGAGCTGACGAGCCCGAGCGCCACCAGCTCCGCCAACGCCTCCTCGAGCTGCGTGCGGAGGAGCCCGGTGCCCTCGACCATCTCGTCGAAGAAGGAGGCGCCATGGGCGCGGATGAAATCGACGACGGCCTGGGCCCGCGGGCTGGGCGCGCTGGCTTCTGCGAGCGGCGAGAGCGAGGCCCAGAGGGCCACATGGCGGCGCGCCAGAAGGGTGATCGGCGTGGTGCGCACCGGCGTGGCGCCGCGCTCGCCCCCGCCCGATTTCGGATCGCGGGGACGGAGCCGTGCCCAGGCGATGCGTCCGGCAAGGCACTGGTCATCGAGCCAGGCCGGCTCGTATTCGGCGATCCGTGCCGGAAGGATCTCGCTCTCCCAGGCGCCCGCGGGCGCCTCGAAGCCTTCAAGCTGGGCGGCGACGACCTCGACCGCATCGGGCCCCTGCATGCGGGCATCTGCGGTCACCCGCTGCCAGGCGAAGAGAAAGCGCAGGAAGTCGCGCGCCGCCACGGGTTCGATCTCGGCCCGCAGCCGCTTGACCGTATAGGTGTGAATGCGGGCGAGCAGGCGGCGCTCGCACCATTCATCGCCATTGGCACCGGGGCTGAAGCGGCCGCGCAGCGCGAAGCCCTCGCTCTCCAGCGCCGCCAGGGCGCCGGCGATCTCCGCCGCCTCGAAGCCCAGGGCTGCGGCCAGGAGTTCCGCGCTCACCGGTCCCAGGCCTTCGAGCCGGCTGCGCAGGATCTCCACCAGGGCCGTCTCCGCGGTCCAGGGCTTTGCCGCATGGGCGGGCGGTGCGGTGATGAGGGGCTCGAGCGCGGCATCGGGGAAGAGAGCAAGGAATTGCGGCAGGCGCTCGGCCGCGACCCAGAACGAGACGGCGGCGAGGCGGAGCTGCGTCGCGCGCCGGCTTCCGGCCAGCTCCGCCAGCAGGCCTTGCCAGCCCGGGCCGGCCGCGGCTTCCGCAGGCGTGATGAAGCCGAGAAGAACCAGCGCATCGTGGAGCTCGTCCACGGTCGCGGCCTCGGGCCAAGCCTCGCCGCGCAGGCGCTGGATCGCCTCGGGATCGAGACGGCCGAGATCGGCGGCGGTCTCCGGCGCCAGCCAGCGCCGGCCCATCACCGCCTGGGTGCGCCGCTCCTCGAGAGGTGCGTCGTCCAGATAGGCATAGGGCCGTGCCGCGAGCACTTCGAGAGCCAGAGGCGAGGGCTGCGTCAGATCGCGGGTCACCATCCGGATGGTCCCGGATTCGAGCCCGGCCAGAAGCTGCTCGAGACCCCCGATGTCCATCGCCTCCTCGAGGCAATCGGCGATGGTCTGGTTGACCAGGGGATGGTCGGGGATCTCGGGATCGCCCGGCAGGTTCTCCGCGCAGGCGATCTGGTCGGGGAAGACCGCGCCCATCAGGTCCTCGGCCGCCATGCGGGTGAGCTGCGGGGCGACCTTCCGGCCGCCGCGCATGCGAGGCAAAGCGAGCGCCACGCTGGCGACCCAGCGCCAGCGTGTGGCGAACATTGGCGCATCGAGCAGCGCCTGGGTCAGCACCTCGCGCACGCTGGCCGAGTTCAGGTAGTGCTGGACATCGGCGAGATCGAAGCTGTGGGCCGTGGTCAGCGAGAGGATGATGTTGTCCTCGGTGGCGGCCGCCTGGAGCTCGAAATTGAACTTGCGGCAGAAGCGCTTGCGCAGCGCCAGGCCCCAGGCGCGGTTGAGGCGGCTGCCATAAGGCGAATGGATGACGAGCTGCATCCCGCCGGCCTCGTCGAAGAAGCGCTCGATGACCAGGGTCTGCTGGGTCGGGAGCGAGCCGAGGGCGGCCCGGCCCGCAGCCATGTACTCGATGATCTGACGGCCGGCGGCCTCGCCGATTCCCGGCTGGTCCGTCATCCATTGCAGCGCCGTGCCGGGATCGCGCCCGAGGCGCTGGTCGAGCTGGGCGCGCAGGCGCGACACCGAGCGCGACAGCTCGTCGCTGCGCCCCGGCGCCTCACCGAGCCAGAAGGGAATCGTCGGCGCCATGCCATGAGCGTCCTCGACCCGGACCGTGCCGCGCTCGACCCGCTGGATGCGATAGGATTTGTTGCCGAGCTGGAAGATATCGCCGCCCATGCTCTCCACGGCGAAATCCTCGTTCACCGTGCCGATGATCTGGTTCTCCGGCTCCAGGAGCACCTGGTAATCCGCCGTGTCAGGGATCGTCCCCCCGGCGGTGATCGCGGTCAGGCGCGATCCGCGCCGCCCGCGCAGCATGCCATGCACCGAATCCTGATGGATGAGGGCGCCGCGCCGGCCGCGCCTCGTGCTGAAGCCTTCGGCCAGGGTGGCGACCACGGTGTCGAAATCCTGGCGGGCGAGGTTCCGATAGGGCCAGGCGCGGCGGAACAATTGGAAGAGCGCCTCCTCCGGCCATTCCTGGGCAGCGACCTCGGCGGTGGTTTGCTGGGCGAGCACGTCGAGCGGAGCAAGGGGGATCGAAAGCCGGTCGAGCTCGCCGCGCTCGACGCTGTCGATGAGGGCGGCGGCCTCCACCAGCTCGTCGCGGGAGAGCGGGAAGAGGCGGCCCTTCGGCAGGCCGCCTACAGCATGGCCGGAGCGGCCGACGCGCTGTAGGAAGCTGGCGATGGAGCGCGGGGAGCCGATCTGGCAGACCAGATCGACGTGGCCGATGTCGATGCCGAGCTCGAGCGACGCCGTCGCGACGAGCGCTTTCAGGGTGCCCGCCTTCAGACGCGCTTCCGCGTCGAGCCGCTTCTCCTTCGACAGGCTGCCGTGGTGCGCCGTGACCGCGTCCTCGCCCAGCCGATCGCTGAGGTGCCGCGCGATCCGCTCGGCCATGCGCCGGGTGTTGACGAAGACGAGCGTGGTGCGATGCTCGTGGATGAGCGCGGTCAGCCTGTCG
>DATBBO010000160.1:0-5313 GCA_036270995.1 Dongiaceae bacterium
GGATGTGGCGGCCGTGGCAGAGCGCATGCTGGCGCGGGTGGCGGAGGTGCGTCCCGAGGCGAAGATCGAGGGCTTCACCGTCGAGGCCATGGTCGACACCGCCGGCGGCATCGAGCTGATCCTGGGCATGAGCGAGGATTCGCAATTCGGCCCCGTGATCCTGTTCGGCCAGGGCGGCACCGCCGTCGAGGTGCTCGCCGACCGCGCCCTCGCCTTGCCGCCCCTGAATCTGGCGCTTGCCCGCGGGCTGATGGAGCGGACACGGGTCTTCCGGCTGCTTGCCGGCTATCGCGACCGGCCGCCCGTGGATCTCGATGCCGTCGCGCTCACCCTGGTGAAGCTGTCGCAGCTTGCGACGGATCTCGACCAGGTGGCCGAGATCGACATCAACCCGCTCCTGGCGAGCCCGGCGGGGGTCGTCGCGCTTGACGCCCGCATCGCCCTCACCGACCGGAAGCGGGGGATGGCGCGCCTGGCGATCCGCCCCTATCCGACGGAGCTCGAGCGCGATATCCGGCTGAAGGACGGCATGGCCATGTGCCTCCGCCCCATCCGGCCCGAGGACGAGCCGGCGCTGCGCCGCGCCTTCGGCCGGCTTTCGCTCGAGACCGTCCGCATGCGCTTCTTCATGCCCATGAAGCGCCTGACCCACGCCATGGCGGCGCAGCTCACCCAGATCGACTACGACCGCGAGATGGCCATCATCGCGACCGATGCGGGTGCGGCAAGCCTTGCCGAGATCCACGGCGTCGCCCGTCTCTTCGCCGATCCCGATGGCGAGCGGGGCGAGTTCGCCCTGGTGGTGGAGGATTCCATGACCCGGCGCGGGATCGGCCGGCGGCTCATGCAGCACCTCATCGAATACGCCGCAAGTCGCGGAATTAACGAGATTTATGGTGATGTCCTGGGGGACAATTCCCCCATGCTCGCCCTCTGCCGGCGGCTCGGCTTCCGTCTTGAGCTTCCGTCCCGCGAAGGGGTGCTGAAAGTGAGCCTCGATCCCTTGCACGGCTAGGGGCCACCCCTATACTCCGGCCATGATTCGCGCGCCCGTGATCGATCTGCCTTTCGGGCGAGACACCTCTCCCACGGACCGGACCCCGATCTTGGATAGCTGGAACCCTCAGCAATACCACCGCTATGCCGATGAGCGGCTGCGGCCCGCCGCCGATCTCGTGGCCCGCATCCCCCTGGAAGCGCCGGCGATCGTCTATGACCTGGGCTGCGGCAGCGGGAAGGCTGTCCCGCTCCTCGCCGCGCGCTTTCCTGCGGCCCGCGTCACCGGTGTCGATTCCTCGCCCGCCATGCTCGCCGCCGCGCGGGAGGCGCTCCCGGGACTCACCTTCATCGAAGGCGATCTCGCGGCCTGGTCGGCCCCCGCACCCGCCGATCTCCTGTTCAGCAATGCGGCGCTGCATTGGCTTGACGATCATCCCCGGCTGTTTCCGCGGCTCATGGCGCAGCTGAAGCCCGGGGGCGTGCTGGCGGTCCAGATGCCGCGCAACCACGACCAGCCTTCCCATCAGGCAATGCTGGCCGCCGCCGAGGCAGGGCCCTGGCGCACGCGGCTCGGGCCCCTGCTGCGTCCCTCTCCCGTCGGCCTGCCGGCGGTCTATTACGACCTGCTGCGAGCGCTGGCGGCGCGTCTCGACATCTGGGAGACCACCTATCTGCATGAGCTCTCGGGCGAGAATCCCGTCGCCGAGTGGACGAAGGGGACAGCGCTCAAGCCCTTGCTCGATACCCTGGAGGGTGATGAGCGCCGGGCGTTCGAAGCCGCCTATCGGGCTCGGGTCGCTGAGGCCTATCCGCCGGCCGCTTCCGGGCGGACCCTCTTCCCCTTCCGCCGCCTGTTCCTGATCGCGGAAGCGAGGGCTTGATGCTGAAGCCCGAGCTTGCCGACCGGCTGCGCATCGCCAGCGCCTTTCTCATCGGCCTCACCATGCCGATCTCCGTCTCCTTCTCGGAGATCTTCAGCGTGCTGGGCTTCCTGGTGCTCCTGGCGGAATGGCAGCCGGCGGAGAACTGGCGCCAGCTCCGCGGCGATCCCGTCGCCTGGGCCGCACTTGGTCTCTTCGCCATGCTGGGCCTCGGCACGCTTTACAGCACGGCGCCGCTGCCGGAGGCCGTACGCAGCTGGTTCCGCTATCGCGAGCTGCTCTATCTGCCCCTGTTCATGCTGATCTGCCGCGATGCGCGGGCGCGCAAGGCCGGACTCTACGGATTCCTTGCCGGCATCGTGCTGATCCTCGCCGTGGGCACGACCCCGCTCTACAGGCCGCTGGCCAAGGCAGTGGGTGCGGTCATCGGCCGCACGCCCTATGACAGCGCCTTCGGCAGCTACATCACCGAGGGCATGCTGGTGGCGCTCGGCACCTATTTCTTCACCATCGAGGCGATCCGCCGACCGGAGCACCGGAAGATCGCCATCGTCTTCATCGTCTGGGGGCTGCTCTACGCTCTGTTCCTCAACACCGGCCGCACGGGCTATGTCGTCCTCTTCATCGCTGCCCTGATGCTGCTGGCCCAGCTCGCCCCACGGCGCCTCTGGCTGCCAGGGGCGGCGGTGATCCTCGTCGCCGCCGCGGCCTTCGTCTTCCTCTCGCCGCGCATGCATGAGCGCATGATCGGGATGAGCCGGGCGCTGGAGCAGGGCGGCGGCCAGGACACGACCGTCCGCAAGCTGCCCCCGGTCAACCCCAACGGGCCGCTGGAGCTGGGCCAGGTGCGCGGCGTCGACGCCGCCAGCCTCGCCGCCAGCAGCGCCAATACGCGTCTCGAATTCCTGCGCCTCGGCGGCGAGGCCTTCCTGCGGCACCCGATCCTGGGCACCGGCACCGGCAGCTTCAACCGGACCTATGAGGAGCTGGCCGCCCAGCATCACACCTTGCCCACCCACAACCCCCATAACGAATATCTCCTGATCGCCGTGCAGATGGGCGCGGTGGGTCTCGCGGCCCTGTTCGCCTTCTTCATCATCCTCTGGTGGCGAACCGGCAGCCTGCCGATCTGGGAGGCGCGCCAGGGCCAGGTCCTGATCCTCTGCTTCGCCGTCGCCTGCCTGTTCAATTCCCTGCTCATGGATCATAAGGACGGCCACAGCTTCGCCTTCCTCGTCAGCTTGTTCTTCAGCGGAGTCCCGCCTCGTGAAGATCAGCGTCGTCATCACGACCTATAACCGCCCCGACGCCTTGACCCTGGTGCTTCGCGGGCTCGCGGCGCAGACCGAGGGCGGTTTCGAGGTGGTGGTTGCCGATGACGGCTCGCGGGAGGAGACCGCCGCTGTCCTCGCTGGGCTCAAGCCCGGCCTGCCCTATGCGCTCCGTCATGTCTGGCAGCCCGATGAAGGTTTCCGCGCGCCCATGGCCCGCAACCGGGCGAGTGCGGTAGCGACCGGCGACTACATCGTCTTTCTCGACGGTGACTGCGTGCCTCTCGCCGATTTCATCGCCCAGCATGTCAGGCTCGCAGAGGCGGGCTGGTTCGTCAGCGGCAATCGCGTACTCCTCGACCGCAAGCTGAGCGCGCGCGCGACGGCCGAGCAGCTTCCGCTCTGGAGCTGGAGCAGGGGCCAATGGCTGAAGGCGAGGCTCGCCGGCCGCGTCAACCGGCTCACGCCCGTCCTGCGCCTTTTCGACGGGTCCCGGTCGCGCGCCGACCTGGTCGGGGCCAAGAGCTGCAATCTCGCCGTCTGGCGCGAGGATCTCCTGGCGATCAACGGCTTCGACGAGCGCTTCATCGGCTGGGGCTATGAGGACAGCGATCTGGTCCAGCGCCTGTTCAACGCCGGAAAACGGCGGCGCGCCAGCCGCTGGGCCATTCCGGTGCTGCATCTCTGGCATGGTGCCTTGGACCGAAGCCGCGAGCGGGCGAACTTCGCCCGGCTCCAGCAGACCATCGGCTCGAGAGCCGTACGGGCCGAGCGCGGCATCGATCAATATCTGGCATGAGGGGGACGGCCTCGCCCCGGCACATCCTGATCGTCGGCCCCGCCTGGGTCGGCGACATGGTGATGGCCGAGAGCCTGTTCCGGGTCCTGCACGATCGCCATCCGGGGGCGAGCCTCGACGTGCTCGCCCCGCGCTGGACCTTGCCGCTGCTGCGCTTCATGCCGGAGGTGCGCGAGGGCATCCAGCTGCCGCTCGGCCATGGCGAGCTCGGCCTGGGGCAGCGCCTGCGGATCGGCCGCCGGCTCCGCGACCGGGGTTACGACCTCGCTCTCGTGCTGCCGGGTTCGCTCAAATCGGCGCTGGTGCCCTTCTTCGCCGCCATTCCCGCACGGCGCGGCTATGGCGGGGCGCTGCGCCGCCTGCTGCTGAACGAAGTGCTGGCCGAGCCGGGACTGCCGCAGGTCGAGAGCTTCCTCGCTTTGGCGCCCGGTATAACCGAGGTGCCGGCGCCGCGCCTCGTCGTGACCGAGGAGATGCGCAGCGAGACCCTCGCCGCCCTGGGCCTGGAAGCGCCGAGGGTGCCGCTCCTCGCAATCGCGCCAGGTGCGGAGTACGGCCCGGCCAAGCGCTGGCCGGCGCGCCATTTCGCGGCCGTGGCCGAAGCCAAGCGCGCCCAAGGCTGGCGCGTCTGGCTCTTCGGCTCCGCAGCCGACCGCGAGGCCGCGACGGCGATCCCCGCCGATGAGAATCTGGCGGGCCGGACCGGCCTCGATCAGGCGGTGGCGCTGCTGAGCCTCGCCGATGCCGTGGTCAGCAATGATTCCGGTCTCATGCATGTGGCCGCAGCCCTGGCCCTGCCGCAGGTCGCTGTCTTCGGTCCCTCCGACCCGAAGCGCACCGGGCCGCATAACGCCAAGGCCCATGTCCTTCGCCTCGGCCTGGACTGCAGCCCCTGCAACAAGCGCGTCTGCCCGCTGGGCCATCACCGCTGCCTCGAGGATCTCGACCCCGAGCAGGTGCTGGCGCGCCTCGCCGCTCCCTGAGCCATGCGATCGTAACGCCTATCCGCTAGGCTCGCCGGTCGCCGGTGGACCAAGTGACTATCGGCAGAAGGAGACGACCATGCTGCATCGAGCTCTCGCCGCAGGCGTCCTTCTGGCGGGCCTCTGGATCGGCACGGCGCTCGCCGACAGCTATGACCCCCATCACCCCTATCACGTGGGCGAGACGCAGCGCGTCTATCACCCCGATATCGTCCGGAACTGGCGCGGCGCCAAGACGGAAGCGCTGGTGACGCGGATCTGGTATCCTCCGAACCAGCGTCCGGCACTGTCTTCGAGCGTTCCCCTGTAGCTCATTCAGCCGGCAAATCACGGGCCTTTCTCTCCACCCGCGCCTTGCAATGTCCTCCGGCGTCCCCCAC
>DATBBO010000161.1:0-6094 GCA_036270995.1 Dongiaceae bacterium
CCGCATGTCCGGTGGTGTGGGAGGGGTGTAGCCGCGAGGCTACCCCCCTATCCCGATTCACGGTGGCCGTTTATGCTCCCGGTCGGCAACTTTTGGGGGAAATTTTCCATGAAAACCTTGGAGATTGCCGTCAGGGATCGACGGCAAGCTGCATTCGGGGGCGTACGCCGTGGTGGACGAAATAGTCATAGTCTCCTACCGGGGAAGATCGAAAGCGACGCCGGTAGGCGGATCCCCGCCTGAAACGATCGCCGGCATGCTGCTCCGGGAGTTGGTCTGGGACAGTCGCCACCAGGTGTAACCGCCAAGTGAGTTCGCGGGACCTGCTGCCCTTCGCCATCGGGCGGTAAGGGGGCTCTCAGCCCCGTTCCGGCGGGGCTTTTTCTTTGGCGACCCGGCGGCACGTGCTGACCTTTGCGATCAGCCCGTGTGCTGAAACGTAGGTACGCAGCGTTCACTTTTCCATGTCACTGAGATCGTTGAGGAAATAGGAGCAAATGGAGGAAGCGCATGACGCCGTTGGAGGGGCGGTGGGGCTTGGCACTCGCACCTACCAGCGCGATGGTCTTGACGCTAGTCAAAATCTCTCTGAGCAGCGCGTCGGGGTAGCGCTCCTGAAGCGCCATCAGCAACCTTGCCAGTGGGGCTCGCGCTTCTCGATGAAGGCGTCGATGCCTTCCGCCGCGTCGCGCGCCAGCATGTTCTCCGTCATCACCTGGCTGGTATAGGCATAGGCCGCCGCGACATCCATCTCCGCCTGACGGTAGAAGGCCTTCTTGCCGATCTTGACGATGAGGGGCGACTTGCCGGCGATCTTCTTGGCCAGCGCCCAGGTGGCGTTCTCGAGCTCGTGAGCAGGCACCACCTGATTGACGAGGCCGAGAGCTCGCGCCCGCTCAGCCGTGATCGCCTCGCCGGTCAGAAGCATCTCCATGGCCTGCTTGCGGGGCACGGCGCGGGAGAGTGCCACCATGGGCGTCGAGCAGAAGAGCCCGATATTGACCCCGGGCGTCGCGAAGCGCGCGCCCTCGGCGGCGACCGCCAGATCGCAGCTTGCAACGAGCTGGCAGCCGGCGGCGGTCGCGATGCCCTGGACGCGCGCGACGACAGGCTTGGGCAGCCTGAGGATCGCCAGCATCACCTCGCTGCAATGCCGGAATACCGATTCATAAGCCTCGCGCCGCGGCAGGCTGCGCAGCTCCTTCAGATCATGGCCCGCGCAGAATGCCGGGCCGGCGGCGGCGAGGATCACGACCTTCACTGCGGGATCACGGGCGAGGGCGGCCAGCGCCCCCGACAGCTCCTCCATCAGAGCGATCGAGATCGCGTTGCGCGCCTGGGGCCGGTTGAGGATGAGGGTCGCGATCCCATCCCGGTCCTGGCGCAGAAGAAGGGGCTCATTCGCGGCGGCGGGATCCGATGTCACAGGCAAACCTCCACAGGACAGGTCTCCGCTTCAGCAGAAGATGGGGAGCGCTTTCCATCCGGTCCATCGTAGCATTTCGCCGTCCTGATGGCGGAGCGGCCATCAGGGTTGTGGTATTATGATACCGTACTGCTAAGTTATGGGATTGACGCTCTTTTTCGTTGACGTCCGGCGGATTATCGCGATACTCCGCCGCCGACCCAAAACCGACCAGCGGTTCACCGGAGATCATGAAGACCCTATCCATGAAACCCGCCGACGTCACCCGGAGCTGGCATCTCGTCGATGCCGACGGACTGGTGCTCGGCCGGCTTGCCTCGATCATCGCCATGCGGCTGCGCGGCAAGCACAAGCGGGGCTATACGCCCCATGTGGACTGTGGCGATTTCGTCGTCGTGGTCAATGCGGAAAAGGTGCGGCTGACGGGCCGCAAGCTGACCGACCGAAAGTTCTATTGGCACACCGGCCATCCCGGCGGCGTCAAGGAGCGGACGATGGGCCAGATCCTGTCGGGCGCCCATCCAGAGCGGGCGATCATCAAGGCGGTGGAGCGCATGGTGCCGCGCGGACCTCTGGGGCGCGAGCAGATGCGCCATCTGAAGGTCTATGCGGGGCCCAGCCACCCCCATGAGGCCCAGCAGCCGGTGACGCTGGACGTCGCCGGGATGAACCGCAAGAACAAGAGGATTGCCGCGGCATGAGCACCGAGACCCAGACCCTGACCGACCTGAAGGACCTGCGCGCCGCCGCCCAGGCGGCCGAGCCGGCCGCCGAGGCCCGCGAGCCGCAGATCGACGCCCAGGGCCGCTCCTACGCCACGGGCCGCCGCAAGAACGCCGTCGCCCGTGTGTGGCTGAAGCCGGGCAGCGGCAAGATCACCGTCAACGGCCGCGAGGGCGCGATCTATTTCGCGCGTCCGGTGCTGCGCATGATGATCGCACAGCCTTTCGGCGTGACCAATCGCCTCGGCCAGTATGACGTCGTCGCCACCGTCACCGGCGGCGGGCTCTCCGGCCAGGCGGGCGCCATCCGCCACGGCATCAGCCGGGCGCTGACGCATTACGAGCCGGCGCTGCGCGGGGCGCTGAAAGCCGGGGGCTATCTCACCCGCGACAGCCGCGTGGTGGAGCGCAAGAAGTACGGCCGCGCCGGCGCGCGACGCAGCTTCCAGTATTCGAAGCGCTGACCTGCAGCCTCCTTCGAGGCGGAATGGGCTGCATGGAAATGCAGCCCATTTTTTTTGTTTGCCGTCACGAAGAGACAGAGCAGTGTAGGTTAGGAGGGTGCGGATTTCTCCGGCCTGGCAGCATGACGGTGGCATCTCGCATTGGGTGATAGCGGCGCAGGCCGCCAAAGGGGCTCCTATGATGCTGAATCGGCGTGACATCCTTTCACTCTCGGGCGCTGCTCTTGCCGCCGGCCTGATGCCGGCCCGGCCTGCGCTGGCGGGGGACATCAAATCGCTGCTGCTGGTCGAGCCCATGGGCAAGCCTTTCATGACCCGCACGGCCTTCGAGCTCCTGGTTCCAAACCTGAAGCAGGAATTGGACTGCGAGGTGGGCGTCCAGACACTTCCGGGTCATGACGGCTATGACGCCATCCACGCGATTCTCGGGTCCAAGGCCGATGCGCCGCAGCTCTGGTCCGGCGCCATCATGGCGACCCAGCTTGCCGCGAGGATATTCAAGGAAGAAATCCGCCTCGAAAACCTGACGCCGATCGTGAAGCTGACCAACGGGTTCTCGGTGACCCTCTTCACGAAGCGCGGCGGCCCGCTGAAATCCTGGTCCGATATCGCCGCGCTCAAGCCGCTCAAAGTCAGCAGCCTCATGCGGGCGACGGCGGCCTATCTCGGCGTGCTGATGCTGGATCGCGAGGGGCATCTCGCAACCGATGTCAGCATGCACGACCTCATCCCGGACGTCGTGGCGGATGTGATGAGCGGACGCTCCGCGGCCGGCATCATCGCCACCATGTATGTGGCCCGGCAGCTCGACCATCTGCAGCCGATCGTCAGCTTCGGCGCTCAGCGGAACGCCATGCTCAGTCAGACGCCAAGCTTTGCTGAGATCATGGGCAATCCGAAGCTCGCCTTCACGGAGAGCTTCGGAGTCTTTGGCCCTCCGAAGCTCGATCCGGCGGTCGCGGAACGCCTGGTCAAGGGCTTCATGTCGGCCGGCCAGGATCAGGATGTGATCGATGGAGCCGAGGCGGCGGGCCTTCCGCTGGCGATCAGCGGCCCGGAGGTGCTGGTCGACAACTTGAAGCGCAATGAGAGCGTGCTGAACCGGATTCTCGGCTAGGGGTCATGGTGCGGCAGGAGGCAGTCAGTCTATGAGTTTTCATCGGCGGAGTGTTCTCGGATTGGCGGGCGGCGGGCTGCTGGCGAGCCTCGCTCCCCTCCATCGCGCCTGGGCCCAGCAGATCCAGAGCCTCAGGCTGGTCGAGCCGCTGGGGCGGCTCTCCGTCGTCTGGACGGCGTTCGATTTCGTCCGCCCAGGGCTGCAGCAGGATCTGAAGTGCGAGGTCACCCTCGAGACCGTTCCAGGCCATGACGGCTTCGATGCCATCCGCGCCATCCTGGTCCCAAAGCCCGGCACCCCGGCGCTCTTCGGCTCCGCCGTCATGGGCACGCAATATGCCGAGGGTCTGCTCAACTCGGAGATCCACATCGAAAGCCTGCAGCCCATCGTCAAGCTGACGAACGGCTTCTCCGTCGCTCTCTTCACCAAACAGGGTGGGCCGCTCAAGAGCTGGGCGGATCTCGCTACCGTCAAGCCCCTGAAAGTCAGCTGCCTGGAGCGGGCCACCGCCTCCTACGTCGCCGAGCTGATGGTGGAGCGCAAGGGCCGCATCGCCACCGCCGTCACCTTGCGCGATACGATCCTGGATGTGGTGGAGGACGTGACCGCTGGAACTTCCGATGCCGGCATCATCCCGACGACCCTCCTCAGTCAGCAGCTCGACAGGCTGCGGCCGATCGTGACCTTCGGCGCGGCGCGGAACGCGGTTCTGAACCAGACCCCGACCTTCGGGGAGGTTGTGGGCAATCGGAAGCTCGCCTTCACGGAGAGCGTCGGCGTGCTCGGCTCTCACAAGCTTGCCTTGGATGTGGCGAACCGTCTCACCGAGGCTTTTGTCGCTGCGGGCTCGGACCCCGACGTCATCGACCGCGCCGAGGCGGAGAACTTCCCGCTAGCGGTCAGCAGGCCCGAGATCCTGGTGGAGACCATGAAGCGCAACCGGCGCGTGCTGCAGCGGATTCTCGGCTGAACGGAACAAAGACCTCGACCCCGCGAAACGCGGGCGGAGGAAGGGGGGACCATGAGGCTCGATCGGCGCAGCATTCTTGGATTGTCGGGCGGAGCCTTGCTCGCCGGATTTGCCCCCAGGCTCGTCCGGGCCCAGCAGATGCAGAGCCTGCGGCTGATCGAGCCGCAGGGCAGACCCTCGCTCATATGGGGCATGTTCTATCTGATGCAGCCCGGCCTCCAGCAGCTGCTGAACTGCAATGTCGGCCTGCAGACCATCCCGGGTCTGAACGGCTTCGAGGCTATCCATGCGGTGCTGCAGAGCAGCGATAACGATGTCGGCCTTTTCGGCGCCGAGGTCATGTCGACGCAATACTCGGAGAAGACCGATATTCGGCTCGAGAACATGACGCCCATCGCCAAGCTCATGAACGGATTCTCCGTCGCCCTCTTCACCCGGCGCGGAGGGCCCCAGACCTGGGCGCAGCTTGCGGCCGCCAAGCGGACGATCCAGCTGAGCACCCAGGGATACGCAACGGCGACCTACATCGCCGCGCTGATGATGCAGCGCAAGGGCCGGCTTCCCGTTCACATCAACCTCAGGCGGACGATCGACCAGGTGATCGGCGATGTGAACTCAGGCCAGACCGATGTCGGCCTTCTGCCGACCATCATCGTCGCGCGCAACCAGGACCAGTTTCAGCCGATCCTCACCTTCGGTGCGGAGAAGAGCGCCATGCTGAACGGCTTTCCCACCTTCTCCCAGGTAACGGAAAACCCCAAGCTCTCCTTCACCGAGAGCATTGGTGTTTTCGGCTCGCCGCAACTATCACCGGACCTTGCAGCCCGTCTCACCAATGCCTTTATCTTGGCGGGCAACAATCCGGATGTTCAAGATCAGGCCGAGGCTGCGGATGTCCCGTTGGCGCTCAACCGGCCGAATGTCCTGGTGGCGACGATGGAGCGCAACAAGCGGGTGCTGGAGCGGATTCTCGGATAGAGACGGAACACGGATGGCGCAAGAGGGGATGGCCGCTTCGCTGGCCTCCTGCTAGGAGAGACCGATGACGACGGCGAACAAGCTCAGGATCGGCATTCTCGGAGCCAGCGGCTATACCGGGGCCGAGCTGCTGCGCCTTCTGGCGCTCCATCCCGGGATCGACATCCGCCTGCTGACCGCCGACCGCCAGGCCGGCAAGCCGCTCTCGGAGATCTTCCCGCATCTCGGGCGCCTCGATCTTCCGGTGCCGGTCAAGGTCGAGGAGGCCGACTGGTCGGAGGTCGATTTTGTCTTCTGCTGTCTGCCCCATGGCACGACCCAGGAGGTGATCGCCGCACTCCCACGCGAGCTCAAGGTGGTCGATCTCTCCGCGGATTTCCGCCTCGCCGATCTCGAGACCTATGCCACCTGGTATGG
>DATBBO010000162.1:0-9249 GCA_036270995.1 Dongiaceae bacterium
CCCACCCCGCGTCGCGCAACGAGGCGAGGTCGGCGATCGTGGCTTTCGAACCGGGCAAAATGACCAGCGCGCAGTCGCCGGGTATTGCTTCGCCGGGCCGCACGAACGTCAAGTCGACGCCGGGTTCGAGCTTCAGCGGATCGAAGTCGTCGAAGTTGGCGATGCGCGGATAGGCGAGCACCGCGATCTTCACGCGCCCGGCGCTGCGCTCCGTCGGCAGGCCGAGCGCATCTTCCGCCGGCAGCTTGTGCGCGTCGGCGAAGAACGGCACGAGGCCCAGCGCCTGCCAGCCGGTGTGCTTGGCAACTAGATTCATGCCGTCTTCGAACAGCGAGGGATCGCCGCGGAAGCGATTGACGAGGAAACCGACGATCATCGCCGCATCGGCCGGATCGATCACCGCCTTGGTGCCGACCAGGCTCGCGATGACGCCGCCGCGATCGATGTCGCCCAGCAGGACCACCGGCACGTCGGCTGCCCGGGCGAAGCCCATGTTGGCGATGTCGGCGGCGCGCAGGTTCACTTCCGACGCCGAGCCCGCGCCTTCGACCAGGACCAGGTCGGCCTCGGCTGCGAGCTTGTCGAAGCTTTCGAGCACGGCACCCAACAGCTTGGGCTTCATCGCCTGGTATTCGCGCGCGTGCGCGTTGCCCACCACCTTGCCCTGAACCACGACCTGCGCGCCGATCTCGCTTTGCGGCTTCAGCAGCACCGGGTTCATGTGCACGGATGGCAGAACGCCGCAGGCACGCGCTTGGAGCGCCTGGGCGCGGCCGATCTCTCCACCATCGCCCGTCACCGCCGCGTTGTTGGACATGTTCTGAGGCTTGAAGGGCCGCACGGAAAGCCCGCGTCGGCGAAAGGCCCGCGCCAGCCCGGCAACGATCAGCGACTTGCCGACATCGGAACCCGTACCCTGGAACATGACGGCGGCGGTATGGGCCATCAGAATTCGATCCCCGCCTGGGCCTTCACGCCCGCGCGGAAAGGATGCTTCACGAGAGTCATCTCCGTCACCAGATCGGCAGCGGCGATGAGATCGTCGGGGGCATTGCGACCGGTGACGATGACGTGGAGATCCGGGCGGCGCGCCGTGAGCGCCGCAACGATTTCGGCAACCGGGAGATACTCATAGCGCAGGACGATGTTGAGCTCATCCAGCAGGACCATCTGATAGGAGGGGTCGGCCATCATCGCCTGCGCCTCGGCCCAGGCAGCGCGCGCCGCGGCGATGTCGCGGGCGCGATCCTGCGTCTCCCAGGTGAAGCCTTCACCCATCGCCTTGAAGGTGACGAGTCCGGGAAAGCGCCCGAGCACGCTGCGCTCGCCCGTGTCCCAGCGCCCCTTCACGAACTGGACGATTCCGGTGCGAAAGCCATGGCCGACGCAGCGCATCACCATCCCAAAGGCGGCCGTCGACTTCCCCTTGCCCTTGCCGGTATGGACGATGAGCAGGCCCTTCTCGATCGTCTTCTCTGCCATCATCTTGTCGCGGGCGGCCTTGCGGCGAGCCGATTTCTCGTTTGCCCGCTGATTGACCTCCTCCTCGTCCTCCAGGTTCATGCAGCCCTCCTCAATTGGGCGAGATCTTCATAGGCAGCGTTGGCGCGCGGCCGCCATAGGCCGCGATCCATGGCCTCCATCAGTCTCTCCGCCATCTCCCGCGCAGCGTCGGGATTGTTCGCCAGCAGGAAGGCGCGAACGGACGGTTCGCCGATATAGGCCTCGTAGACCGCGTCGAAATGATGGTCGGCGACGGCGCCGGTGGTGGCCGCGAAGGCGAACATGTAGTCGACTGTGGCTGCCATCTCGAACGCGCCCTTGTAGCCATGCCGCATCACGCCGGCGATCCATTTCTGATTGACGACGCGGCCGCGCACCACCCGGGCGATCTCCTCCTCCAGGCGGCGGATCTTGGGGTTTTCAGGACGCGAATGATCGTTGTGATAGACGGCGGGCCGCCGGCCACTGAGCTCGGTCACGGCCGCCGCCAGGCCACCCTCGAACTGGTAGTAGTCGTCGCTGTCGAGCAGATCGTGCTCACGGTTGTCCTGGTTGTGGACCACGCCCTCGACCGCGGCGAGTCGCCGCTCGAACAGGCGATGGGCGGCTTCCCCGGACGTCCCCTCGCCATAGGCATAGCCGCCCCAGGCGACATAGGCCTTGGCGAGATCGCCTGCATCCCGCCAGCCGCGCTCATCGATCAGCGCCTGCAGCCCTGCACCATAGGCCCCCGGCTTGGAGCCGAACACCCGGTGCCCAGCACGTCTGGACGCCTCTTCCGGCGAGAGCCCGGTCTCCTGAAGAATCTGACGGTCCCGCGCAACCCGCTCGGCCAGCGGATTGAGCGCTGGCGGCTCGTCGAGTGCTGCGACTGCACGGGCCGCACTGGCGACGAGATCGACCTGCTGCGGAAAGGCGTCGCGGAAGAATCCGGAGATGCGAAAGGTGACATCGACCCGCGGCCGATCGAGGATCGAGAGTGGCAGGATCTCGAATCCTGCAAGCCGGCCGGAATTGCCGTCCCAGCTCGGCCGTACCCCCATGAGGGCCAGCGCCTGGGCGATATCGTCGCCGCCCGTGCGCATATTGGCAGTGCCCCAGGCGCTGAGCGCCAGGCTCCGCGGCCAATTGCCATGCTCCTGGAGATAGCGCTCCAGCAGGAGCGCCGCCGATTTCCAGCCGAGCTGCCAGGCGGCCGGCGTCGGCACCAAGCGCGTATCGACCGAATAGAAGTTCCGGCCGGTCGGCAGAACCTCGGGTCGGCCTCGGGTCGGAGCGCCTGAAGGGCCTGGCGTGACGAAGCGCCCTTCGAGACCCTTGAGCAGGCTTTCAGTCTCGGCATGTCCGCAGGCCGCAACCTGCGGCCTGAGGTGCTTGGCGATGTAGTCGAGAACTGCCTTCACCTCGGACCAAGCAGGATCAGGCGCTGTCCTGCCCTCGACGAGCTCATGCGCCAGGTACTCGAGACGCTCGACAGTATCGCCGGCACTGCGCCAGGCTCCCGGGAAGGCGATCAGCGCATCGGGCCTCGGGCCCGCCCATCGCGCCGCCATATCGCAGGCGAGAGGGTCGAACGTCGCCTCAAAGGCAAGATCTCGCGCCAAGGCGCGGATCAAGGAGGCGCGCGGCCCTCGCCCGTCGCCCCGCGGCAGGCGCGTCAGCGCGACCAGCAAGCCCGTGAGCTGCTCGCCCTCCGGGGACCGGCCGAAGACATGCAAGCCGTCGCGAATCTGGAGCTCTTTCAGATCGCAGAGATGGGCATCGAGCTTGCTGAGTGCGGCCTCGGCATCTTCCGCTATCGTGATGCCGCAATCCTTGTCCAGCCCACTGCGCTGCGCGAGTTCCAGGATCTGCTGACGCAAGAGGGCGCAGCGCCGGGAATCGAGGCCGGCCGCCTCGTAATACTCATCGACCAGCCTTTCGAGGTCGGCGAGCGGGCCATAGCTCTCGGCGCGGGTGAGCGGCGGGGTCAGGTGATCGACGATGACGGCGGCACTGCGCCGCTTGGCCTGGCTGCCCTCACCCGGATCGTTGACGATGAAGGGATAGAGATGCGGGATCGGTCCGAGAGCGGCCTCCGGCCAGCACTCCGCTGAGAGCGCCAGCGCCTTTCCCGGCAGCCATTCGAGATTGCCGTGTTTGCCCATATGGACGATTGCATGGACGCCAAACTGTCGCCTCAGCCAGGCGTAGAAGGCCAGATAGCCATGGGGGGGAACGAGATCGGGATCATGATAGCTCGCCGCCGGATCGATGTTGTAGCCGCGGGCCGGCTGGACGGCGACGACGAGATTGCCGAAGCGGTGAATCGGAAGCTCGAACCGCCCATCTCGATGGAACGGATCCTTCTCCGGCGACCCCCATCGCGCATCGAGTTGCTGGCGCAAGGAGGATGGAAGCTCCGCGAGAAACGACAGATAGTCGGCAAGGAGCAGGGCTTCGCCACCCTGTCGGGCGCGCCCGCTATTCGTCGGGCCAGCCAGGAGCCGCGCCATGAGTCCCTCGCCATCGCTAGGCGGATCTTCGGCGCCGTAACCGGCCGCGCGCAGGGCTCTCAGCACTTCGACCACCGCCGCCGGCGTATCGAGACCTACGCCATTACCGATCCGGCCGTCCCGATTGGGATAGTTCGCGAGGATGAGCGCAACACGCCGGTCACCGGCCCGCATGCGCCCGAGCCGCGCCCAGCTTGCGGCGAGCAATGCCGTGAAAGCGATTCGATCGGCGACTGGCTGATAGGAGAGGATGGAGCATTGCGTCGCCGGGTCGTAGCGCGCCTCGGCCTTGAAGCTGACGGCACGGGTCAGGAGCCGTCCGTCGACTTCCGGCAGAACCACCTGCATGGCGAGGTCGCGGGCCGAGAGACCCTGGCTGCCGGCGCGCCACTGCGCCTCACTACCGCCGGAGAAGACGAGCTGCAGCACGGGGACATCGGCGGCATCGAAGGGCGTTGCGCTTCGCTCCGCTCCCGGCGAGGACAGGGAGAAGGCGGTGCCGTTCAGGATGACGGCTGGCGCCGCCCGCTCGATCATGGCCGCGACCAGATCCGCCGCGGCAGCCTCCTTCAGGCTCGTGGCATAGATCGGCAGCGCATTGAGCCCCGCGGCATCGAGCCCGGCGATCAGCGCGTCGATGACCGCGAGATTTCCGGCTTGAAGCAAGGCCCGATAGAAGACGATCGCCGCGGCAGGCCGGACGGGCTGCCAGCGCGAGGCGACATCCTCATAGCTCGGCAGCTCAATACCCGGCCAATAGAGCCCCGCGCGCAGCAGCGGCATCGGCTCGCGCCAGCTTGAATCGCGGCCGATGAGCGATGCGGAGAAGCGGAGCAGATGGACGGCATTCTCGATCCCGCCCTCGATGCAGTAGCGCCAGAGGCGGTTCGCCGCCTCGACGGGCAGCGTCGTCAGCTCCATCAGCTCTGCATCCGGCTGGTCATCGCCCGGCAGGGCTGCGAGGGCAATGCCATGCTCGCGGCAGAGCTCCACGAGCTGCTCGATCCCATAGGGCCAGTATCGGGCACCACCCAGCAATCGGATGATGACCAGCCGGGCGTGACGAACCACCCGTTCGAGATAGAGGTCGACCGAGAGGTTGTGCCCGAGCTGCATCAGATTGGCGAGGCGCAGGCTCGGGACGGAAGCGCCCAGCCTGTCTTGCGCCGCCGCGAGACAGGCGAGCTCCGTATCGGCCGAGGACAGGAAGACGATGTCGCCCGGCGCTTGGCCGAGATCGATCGCTGCACTGCCGTCGGAGATGCTGCCGGGCTTGGCGGCGAGGAGATGCATCGCTGCTCAGCCGGCGCCGGCCGCAAGCGTGTCCGTGATGGCGCGGCGGTCGAGTCCCTTCAACCCGATCACCACCAGCCGGCTCGCGCGCTCCTCGTCCGGTGCCCAGGCGCGGTCGTAATAGTGCTGCAGCCGCCCGCCGACGCCCTGGAACACGAGGCGCATCTCCTTGCCGGCAACGGCGAGAAAGCCCTTGATGCGGAGGATGTCGTAGGCAGAAACCGCCGTGGCGATCGCCTCCAGAAGTTTCTGCGCGGAACCGAGCTCGGGCAGCTCGATGTGGAAGCTCTCGAAATCGTCGTGATCATGCTCCTCCTCGGCGTCGTGAAGGCTGGGACGCCCCGCGAGATCGTCCTCCGCGGCCGCACCCACGCCGAGCAGGATCCGGGCATCGATGGCGCCGTAGATGGCCGGAACCACCTTGACCGAGGGGCGCAGCTTGTCGGCGACGGCCTGCTCCGCCGCCGCGCGCGTCTTCGGATCCATCTGGTCGGCCTTGTTGAGGATCACGACATCGGCACACGCCAGCTGATCCTCGAACAGCTCGGCCAGCGGGCTGTCGTGATAGAGGCTGGGATCCGCAGCGCGGCGGGCGGCGAGCGCCTCGGGATCTTCTGCGAAGCGGCCGGCTGCGGCGGCGGGGCCGTCGACTACGGCGATTACCCCATCGACTGTTACCCGCGTGCGCACCTCCGGCCAGGTGAAGGCCTTCACCAGCGGCTTCGGCAGAGCGAGGCCGGAGGTCTCGATCACGATATGGTCCGGGGGTTGCGCCCGGTTGAGCAGCGCCTCCATGGTGGGCAGAAAATCGTCGGCTACGGTGCAGCAGATGCAGCCATTGGCAAGCTCGATGACATTCTCCTCCTCACAGCCCTGGATCTTACAGCCTTTGAGGATCTCGCCATCGACGCCGATATCGCCGAACTCGTTGATGATGAGGGCCAGGCGCCGGCCATTGGCAGTGCGCAGGAGATGCTGGATCAGGCTGGTCTTTCCGGCGCCGAGGAAGCCGGTGATGACGGTGGCCGGAATCTTGGTGGTCATGCTGCTCTATCCTTGAGGGTCAATGGCAGGCCGGCGGCGAGGAAGAAGACCCGGTCGGCCAGGGCCGCCATGGCCTGGTTCAGGCGTCCGGCATGATCGCGAAACTCGCGCGCCAGCGCGTTGTCCGGAACGATGCCGAGCCCGACCTCGTTGCTGACCAGCACGATGGGCGCGCGCGCCTCGCTGAGCGCGCTTCGAAGATCACTCTCCGCCTTGGCGATGTCGCGCCCGGCTGACATCAGATTGGCGAGCCAGAGGGTGAGGCAATCGAGCAGTATGGCGTCCTCGCCGGCGCGGGCGATGATCGGCGCGATGTCGAGAGGCGCTTCCACCGTTCGCCAACTCGTGCCCCGGCGACGCCGATGATCCTCGATACGCGCACGCATTTCCTCATCTCCCGGCTCCGCTGTCGCGAGGTAGATGCGCTTGTCCGCATGCGGGGCCAGAAGGCCTTCCGCATAGCGGCTCTTGCCCGAGCGCGCGCCGCCGAGAACGAGAGAGACCGATGAGCTGCGAAGCCGCGCTGAAGAATACGATGCCATGTGGCGTTCCTCCCTCCGAGGAAGCTGTGCCGTTCGAGGGGGCCGAGCAGGTTTCCTGGCTTCGGGTCGCCGATCCCGTACCGTCTTCCCAACCCGACCGGGTCAGTGACTCATGCCCTTGAAGGGGCAGGCAGGGATCTAACCGTCTACAGTTGCGGGGGCAGCGCCGGACTTGCTTTCACACTGGAGCGCACCGGCTTCCCTACACTCGGTTGGCGGACGCTAGCCCATGCTCCCGGTTTTGGCCAGTCGGTTTTGCACCAACGGCCCGAGGGATTGTCGCATTTGCGATAGATTACAGCGTGAGCGGGAGGCTCAGGCGTGCACGGGCCGGGAGCGCTGACCGGCGGGGGCGAGCGCTGGGGGCTCCGCCGTTCCGGTCTGCAGGACCGCCGGCTGGCTGCCGGCCGAGGGGAATCTGAGGATCGCCGTCAAGCCGGGACGGCTGGCACCGGCCTGGGTATCGGTCAGCTCAAGGCTCGCTCCATGCTGGCGAGCGATGGCCGCGACGAGGCTGAGACCCAGCCCGCTCCCTGGCGTCGTCCGGCTTGCGTCCAGACGCACGAAGCGCTCCAGGACATGGCCGCGCTCGGCTGCCGGAATGCCGGGGCCGTAGTCGGCGACTGAGATCGAGGCGCCGACGGGCTGGGCCGCGACCTCGACCTGGATGCGGCTGCCACCCGCGCTGTATTTGACGGCATTGTCGATCAGATTGGCCACCGCCTGGAGCAGCAGCTGGCGATTGCCCTGGACGGTGGCGATACCTCGCCCGGAAACATTCAGAGTGAGGCCATGCTCTTCCGCCACAGGCTGATAGAGCTCGACCACATCGCTCGCCACTTCGCCGAGATCCACCGGCGCCATATCGCCGCGCCGGGCGCCGGATTCGGCATCAGCGATGGAGAGCAGAGCGGCAAAGGTGGCGAGCAGCTGATCAGTTTCCTGGATGGCGCGCTCGATCGCGGCGCGGCGCTCGCCGGGCCCACCGCTCTCGGCCAGCGCCATCTCGAGGCGATTCTTCAGCCGCGTCAGGGGGCTTCGCAGGTCGTGCGCGATATTGTCCGTGACCGCGCGGATGCCGCCCACCAACCGCTCGATCTCCTCCAGCATCCTGTTCAGATTCTCGGAGAGGCGATCGAATTCGTCATTGGCCTGGCTCACGGGAATCCGGTGCTTGACCTCGCCCCGCATGATGCGCTCGGCGCTGCGGTTGATCAGCTCGATACGCCGGATCATGTTGCGGCTGAGCAGCAGACCGCCCGCAAGGCCGAGACAAACCATGGCCGCCAGCGACCACACCAGCGCCTCGATGATCGCCACCTGCATGCGCCGCTGCGGCATGGTGTTCTGGCCGACCAGCAGGTGATAGCCGCCGGGAAGCGCTACCTCCAGCGCTTCGGCGATGGCATGGGTATCCTTCGCGTCGTTGAAACGGCGGGCTTCGATCGGGAAGTTGAGCCAACGCCCGACGCTCGAGGGGGAACTCGGCCAGGCCGCGAGATTTCCCGCCATGGGCTGGAAATGCGGATCGGCCAGCAGATAGACCCCGTTGCCCACGCGATCCGGCCGGCTCCTATCCATGACGGAGTCCAGGAGGCCGGGCAGGCCGAGCGTGCTGAACTCGTCCTTGAGGTCGTTGATGTCGGCGATGATGGCCTGCTGGCGCTGGCGGTCCACCAGGACCGAGGCCGTCCAATAGACGAAGCCGAAGAGCAGGATGACAGAGAGGCTGAAGACCGCGGCGTAGACCAGCGCCAGTCGAAAGGTCGTGGTGCGAAGGAATCTAGTGATCCGCACGGATGCAATACCCGGCCCCGCGGACCGTGTGCAGCAGGGGCGGCTGGAAGCCCTTGTCGATCTTCTGCCGCAGCCTGCTGATATGGACGTCGATCACATTGGTCTGCGGGTCGAAATGGTAGTCCCAGACGCCCTCGAGCAGCATCGTCCGGGTCACGACCTGTCCGGCGTGGCGCATCAGATATTCCAGCAGCCGGAATTCCCGGGGCTGGAGATCGATCCCCTGCCCCGCCCGCCTGACCTGGCGCGCGAGCAAGTCCATCTCCAGATCCCCGACCGCGAGCTTGGTCTGTACAGCCGGGGCGCTGCGGCGGCGCAGCAGGGCCTCGATCCGCGCCAGCAACTCGGAAAAGGCGAAGGGCTTGGTCAGGTAGTCGTCGGCACCAGCCCTGAGCCCGCTAACCCGGTCATCCACCTGACCGAGGGCGGAGAGGAACAGCACCGGGGTCACGACCTTGGCGACGCGCAGCGCCTTGACGACGTCGAGACCGTCGATCTCCGGCAGCATGCGATCGACGATGATCAGGTCGAACTGGCCGCTCGTGGCATGGAAAAGGCCATCGCGGCCGCTGGCG
>DATBBO010000163.1:0-3694 GCA_036270995.1 Dongiaceae bacterium
GCCAGCCCGCTTCGCCCCGCGCCAGCACGCCCTCGACGAAGTTCATGGCTGGCGAGCCGATGAAGCCGGCGACAAAGAGATTGGCCGGCCGATCATAGAGGTCGAGCGGCGGGCCCATCTGCTCTACATTGCCTTCCTGCATCACGACGATGCGGTCGGCCATGGTCATGGCCTCCAGCTGATCATGGGTGACATAGACCATGGTGGTGCCGAGCCGCTGATGCAGCGCCTTGATCTCCGTGCGCATCAGGACGCGCAGCTTGGCGTCGAGATTGCTGAGCGGTTCGTCGAAGAGGAAGACCTTGGGATCGCGCACGATGGCGCGGCCCATGGCGACGCGCTGGCGCTGTCCGCCGGAGAGCTGGCGCGGATAGCGCTCCAGCAGGGCCTGAAGGCCGAGGATGCCCACGGCCGAGCCCACGCCTTCCTCGATCCGTTGCCGGCTGGCGCCGCGCATGCGCAACCCGAAGGCCATGTTCTCCCGTGCCGTCATATGCGGATAGAGGGCGTAGCTCTGGAACACCATGGCGATATCGCGATCCTTCGGGCGGACATCGTTCACCACCTGGCCGCCGATGGCGATGGTGCCCTTGTCGACCTCTTCCAGCCCCGCGATCATCCTTAGCAGGGTCGATTTCCCGCAGCCCGAGGGACCGACCAGGACGATGAACTCGCCATCGCCGATGGCGACGTCGACGCCATGGAGGACCTCGAGATTTCCGAAGCTCTTTCGGACGGCGACGACGTCGACGCTGGCCATGCTGCTCTCCTGATACTCAAGACGACGAACGGCGCGGGACCAACGGACTGCCCGGGACCTTTGACGCGCGAAACCGCGCTATCATAACCGGCAAAAGCGGGACGGGAAGCCCGCCCCTCATGCTCTCGCGGCTTCCAGCCGGCGGTCGGCGAAGACGGTGAGGTCGGAATGGCCGAGCAGCGCCGTGGCCGGCCAGGCGGGGTCGGGCCCGCCACCGCGCAGTGCTGCAAGGGGCGCGGCCTTGCCCTCGCCCATGGCCAGCAGAATCACCGATCGTGCGGCCCGTATGGTGGCGATGCCCATGGTCAGCCCCCGGGTCGGGATCTCCGCCTCGCTGGCGAAGAGGTGATGCTGCGCCCGGCGCGTGGAGGCGGCGAGCGTGACCACATGGGTCCCGGCCGTCCAGTCGTCGCCGGGCTCGTTGAAGGCGATATGGCCATTGGTCCCGAGGCCGAGGATTGCAATATCGAGTCCGCCCGCCGCCGCGATCACGTCGTCATAGGCACGGCATTCCCCCGCAAGATCCACCGCGTCACCCTCGAGCAGGCGGACCCGGGCCGCCGGCACCTCGAGCGGTCCCAGGACATGCTTCCAGAGATAGGCCGAGTAGCTGCGGGGATCCTCCGCCGGCAGGCCGACGAACTCGTCCAGATTGAAGAAACGCGCCCTTTCGCCGCCGAGAACGCCCGCCGCGCGTCGCTGGACCAGACGCCTATAGAGGCCGCGCGGGGTGCGTCCCGTCGCCAAGGCCACAGCCGCCTCGGGCTTGGCCCCAAGCCGCGCCGCGATCCAATCCGCCGCCCCTTCGGCAAGGGCCACCTCGTCATCGATCCAGAGCAGGTCCATCATCTCTCCTTGGCCCGGGAGATTGCGGTCTCCGTTCGCGGGCCTATGCGACAGGGCCCGCGACCTTGTAGTGACCTGGGCGCCGCGGTCAACGCCCGGCCAATCGCGTGCGCCGCGGTGCGTTTCAAGATCACGGTCCGGCCTACCCGGCCCTCCTTCATCCAGCGCGAGGCCGTGGAGCGGCTGGCCACCGCCCCGACACGGCGCAGCTTCACAAGAATATGTCGTTAAGACGAGAAGAGCGCGTTTAACACTCCTTCAGGATGCCCATATACGACTCGCAGTAGCGGAGCTTGGCCATGACTGGCCTGATTATTCTCGATCTGATGGGGGGCGTTGCCCTGCTTCTCTGGGGCCTGCATATGGTCCAGAGCGGGGTGCTTCGTGCCTTCGGTGCAGACCTCCGGCAGTTTCTGAGCAAGGCGCTATCCAACCGTTTCCGCGCCTTTGGATTCGGGCTCGGCGTCACGGCCATGCTGCAAAGCAGCACGGCCACGGCTCTCATGACCTCTACTTTTGCGGCCAGCGGGCTCCTCGCTTTGACTCCGGCGCTCGCCATCATGCTGGGCGCCAATGTCGGCACCACGCTCATCGTCCAGGTGCTCTCTTTCAATGTCGATGCGGCGGCGCCGGTGCTGCTGGTGATCGGCGTCCTTGCCTTCAAGCGCGGCCAGCGCACCCGGGTACGCGATCTCGGACGGGTGGCCATCGGTCTCGGGCTGATGCTGCTCTCGCTGCATATCCTGCTCGACACTCTCGCGCCGGCAGAGGAAGCGCCCTTCATCCGCACCCTGCTCGGACAGATCACGGCCGAGCCGGTCCTCAATGTCGTGCTGGGCGCCGTTTTCGCCTGGGCGGCGCAT
Source organism: Dongiaceae bacterium (assembly GCA_036270995.1). Taxonomy (GTDB): domain Bacteria; phylum Pseudomonadota; class Alphaproteobacteria; order Dongiales; family Dongiaceae; genus DASXQK01. The sequence continues at coordinate 2,470 of DATBBO010000163.1, forward strand.
TCGAGCGTGGCCGCCCTCATTCTGACCATGTCCCTCAGCTACGCCCATTTCGTGACCCCGGTCGCAGCACTCGCCTTGGTGCTCGGCGCCAATCTCGGCAGCGCCATCAACCCGGTTCTGGAGACCAACCGGGCGGACCGGGCTGCGCAGCGACTGCCCATCGGCAATCTGGTCAATCGCCTTGTAGGCTGCGCGATCGTGCTGCCGTTCCTGCAACCGATCTCCAACCTCCTGAGCGGCCTCGATCCCGATCGGGCGCGCCAGGCCGCCGATTTTCACACTCTTTTCAACCTGGCGACCGCCTTGCTGTTCATTCTGCCGCTGAGGAGCTATGCCGCGCTGCTGACACGCCTGTTGCCCGAGCGCAAGGAGCCGGTCGACCAGGGCGCGCCTCTCTATCTGGACACCACCGTGCTCGGCACCCCGACCCTGGCGCTCACCTGTGCGGCGCGGGAAGTGCTGCATATGGGCGATATCGTCGAGAGCATGCTGCGCAAGACCATGACCGCCTTCCTCGGCAACGACCGCAAGCTGGTCGCCGAGATCGAGCAGATGGACGACTGGGTGGACAAGCTGCACGAGGCGGTGAAGCGTTACGTGACGGCGATCACCCGCGAGAGCCTGGACGACCAGAGCGCCCGGCGCGCGATGGAGATCATCGCCTTCTCCATCAATCTCGAGCATATCGGCGACATCATCGATAAGAACCTGATGGAGCTGGCGAGCAAGAAGATCAAGCACCACCTGAAGTTCTCGGCCGAAGGGGCGGCGGAGCTCGAGTCCTTCCATCACGGCGTGATGGACAATCTGAAGCTCGCTCTCGGCGTCTTTATGTCGGGGGACAGCAAGATCGCGCGCCAGCTCCTGAAAGAGAAGGTGCAGATCCGGGAGGCCGAGCGCAGCGCTGCGGAGAGCCATCTCGCAAGGCTGCGCGCGGGGCGGCCCGAGACCTTGGAGACGAGCTCGCTGCATCTGGACGTCCTGCGCGACCTCAAGCGTATCCACTCCCATATCTGCTCGGTCGCCTATCCGGTTCTGGAGGCGACGGGCGAGCTGCAGCCCAGCCGGCTGACGCAGCAGGAGAACGTCCCCTACCAGACCAGCCAAGGCGGGCGCTCGGCGGTGCCCTGACTCGGCCGTGGCTATACCGCCTCGATGGCTAGGTCACGTGAGCCAGCTCAGTCCTGCTGCCCACACGGAGCTTTGGCGAGTCTCGGCGATGATG
>DATBBO010000164.1:0-2059 GCA_036270995.1 Dongiaceae bacterium
GGCCTTTGGCGGTGTCGAGGCCTATCTGCGCCAGACGGGCTGGCTCGCCAGAGCCTGCCGTGAGTCGCCCCCCGCGCCCGGCAGCGCTGCCGTGCGCCTGCCGGGCCAGCGCGCCATGGCCCTCCGGCGCACCGGCCTCGCCGAGGGCCTCGCCCTCTATCCCGGAATCATAGCCGGGCTGGAGAACTGGGCTTCGAAGCTGAAGCAGGCGCTGCCGCCGGCGATCGCCTGACCTCCTCCAGGACCCAGTCGCGGAAGGCACGGATCTTGGGCGTGTTGCGGCGCTCCTCCGGATAGACCAGCCAGTAGCTCTGTCCGTCGCTTGCGATCAGGTCGAAGGGCTGGACGAGCCGCCCGGCAGCTATCTCGGCAGTGAAGAAGGCCGGCATGAGCATGGCTACGCCCTGCCCCGCCATGGCGGCGGTGCCGAGCATGGCCTGGACATCGAGGCTGAGGCCGGAGTCCTTCTCGGGCGCGGCATCGCGCACCCCGGCCAGGTCCAGCCAAACGCGCCACCAATGGTCATGCCCGTCCAGGATCGGCAGGCGCAGGAGATCGGCCGGGCCTTTCAGCGGCCCGTGGCGGGCCAGAAGATCGGGGCTGCAGAGCGGGGTGAAATCCCCCGCGATCAGACGATGGGCTCTCAGGCCCGGCCAGGCGCCGAGCCCGCCGCGGATGCCGACGTCGAACTCTTCCCGGGCGAAGTCGATATTCCGGCTCGAGACATCCAGGCGCACGGCGATATCGGGATGGGCCATCTGGAAGGTGCCGAGCCGCGGCACCAGCCAGTTGGTGGCGAAGGTATGGACGGCGGTCACGGAGAGCACGCCCTCCGCCGTCTTGCGCAAGGCGCCAAAGGCGGATTCCAGGCGCTGGAAAGCGTCGCTGATCTGGGGCGCCAGGCGCTTGCCGATCTCCGACAGAACCACCCGGCGCGGCTCGCGCAGGAACAGGGGCGCCCCGACCCGGTCCTCCAGCAGCTTCACCTGATAGCTGATGGCGGCCTGGGTCATGCCCAGCTCTGTCGCCGCCTTGGTGAAGCTCCCGTGGCGCGCGGCCGCCTCGAAGGCGCGGATGGCGCCCAGGGGCGGCAGCCTCGACATCCTTTCGGGCATGGGCATCACCCATAAGGCCTGTTGATGCTCTTCCCCTGACAATCGCTTTGTCCAAGCGCCCTGTCGAGATCAGATTTAGGCCACGAGCATCAACCGGATTTGGCCTCGCGGCAAAGCGGGGCGGGAGAAAGGACAATGGCAAAGGTCATCGGTTTCCCCTCCAGTTCCGTCTGCGGCCGCCGGCTCTCGGTCGTTGGATTCCTGTTGAGCCGCCTGGACCGCCGGGCGGGCCGGCCGGCAATGCTGAGGCCGGAGGAGTGGTCGGACCGCATGCTGAAGGATATCGGGCTCTCGGAGCAGGAGCGGGCCGGCATGCTGCCCAGCCCTGGCTGGCGGCACTGGCTGCCACGCTAAGGCGCGGGGGCGTGGAGGATCGCCCGGGCAATGGCCTCGGCGATCATCCCATTGCCCGTGCCGTTGAAATGCGAGGTCTCGACGAAGACATCGACTGTCTTGTCGCGAAGGAGATCCGACAGGTTCACGACATCGACGCCCTCGCGGCCGAGGCTCGCCACGGCCCCGGCGAGGGCAGGGCGAAGCTCCCGGGTGAGTTCGGCCTGGCCGGGATAGAGCCGGTTGCTGAGATCCGTGGCATAGGCAATGTCGCCGGTCGGATGGGCGTAGTCGGAGCTGTCGAGGGTGGGATTGACTGCGAGGATGAAGCGGGCGCCGTTCTCCTTCGCCAGTCGTGCCATGGCGAGCTCGTTGCGGATATAGCCCGCCACCGATTCCTTCGTGAGCTGGGCGACCCGGGTGGGATCCTTGAGATGCGCCGGGGCCTTGCGCCAGCTGCGCTCTGTCGCCAGCCCGCCGAGGCGAAAGCGCAGCCAGTCATAGATGTTCAAGGGCAGATAGCGGTGGACCAGCTCGCCGATGAGGCTGCGGCCCGAGAGGGCGAGCCCGCCGGGCTCGCCCTCATAAACCCCATGGGCGAAATCGACCGG
>DATBBO010000165.1:0-6626 GCA_036270995.1 Dongiaceae bacterium
GGAGTGGGAGATCGTCAATACCCATTTCGACGATCACATCTTCCACATCCACACCAACCCCTTCCAGCTGATCAAGGTGAACGGCGAAGCTCTGTCCGAGCCGGTCTGGCTGGACACCGTTTCGGTGCCGCGCAAGGGCAGCGTCACCTTCCGCTCGCGCTTTCTCGATTTCACCGGCCGCTTCGTGCTCCATTGCCACATGATGAACCATGAGGAGCTGGGCATGATGCAGATCGTCGAGGTGTACAAGCCCTGAGAGCCTGTCTCGGAAGGATATTGCGCGGGTTGACGGGGCAGGCGCCCTGCCGAGACCTCAGGATGGGAAATAATCTGCAGGCGCGGTTTCGTCGGCGACGCCCCGCCGCGGGTTCATCGCTTTGACGAGTAATGTCAGGACGACCGCGACCCCCAGATTCAGGATCACGGTATAGAGGGCGGTGTAGCCGGGGAAAGAAAATCCCGCGAGCTGGAGGGGATATGTCGGCATGAGCTTGGCCGCGACGGCCATGGCCGTGCCGGAGACGACTCCCACGGCCCAGCCGGCGAGAAGCGCCCAGTCATCGAACCAGCGGGTATAGGCGCCCAGCATCACGGCGGGCAGCGTCTGGATGATCCAGATGCCGCCCAGAAGCTGCAGGTAGATGGCGTATTGCGTCGGCACGAAGAGGATGAACAGGAGCGCGCCGAGCTTGACGATCAGGGACACCCATTTCGCCGTGCGCGCTTCCTGTTGGCCGGTCAGGTTCGCGTTGATGAACTCGCGGTGGATGTTGCGCGTGTAGAGATTCGCCGCCGCGATCGACATGATCGCCGCCGGCACCAGGGCACCGATGCCGATCGCGGCAAAGGCGATGCCGACGAACCATGACGGAAACATCAGGGAGAAGAGTGCCGGCACCGCGAAGTTGTTGCCGAACTGCTTGAAGCCGGCGGCGAATTCCGGCCGTCCGGCGACGCCTGCGGCGATGGCGAAGAAGCCCATAAGCGCAAGCAGGCCCAGCATCAGGGAATAGCCCGGCAGCAGCGCCGCATTTCGGCGCACGGCGCGACCGCTGCTGGCGCTCAGGATTCCGGTGATCGAATGCGGATAGAGGAAGAGCGCCAGCGCCGAACCCAGAGCCAAAGTGGCGTAGGCGCTGTAGGCGCCGGTGGTGTTGGGTCCGGGAACCGGCAGCAGCAGCTTCGGCGCCGGTATCGCGGCGAAGATCTTGTCGAAGCCGCCGAGCTCCATCGGAATGACGATGACCGCGGCGAAGGCGGTGGCGTAGATCAGGATATCCTTGACGATCGCGATCGAGGCCGGCGCGCGCAGGCCGCTCGAATAGGTGAAGGCCGCGAGGATCGCAAAGGAAATGATCACCGGCAGCTCGGCCATGAACCCCGTTCCGGAGATGCCGAGCCCTCCGATTACGACCTCCAGGCCGACAAGCTGCAGCGCGATATAGGGCATGGTGGCGACGATGCCCGTGATCGTCACCGCCAGGGCGAGCCAGCGATTGCCGAAGCGCCCGCGCACGAAATCGGCCGCCGTGATGTAGTTGTGCTTGTGGCAGACCTGCCAGATGCGCGGAAAGACCAGGAAGAAGATCGGATAGGCGATGATCGTGTAGGGCACCGCGAAGAACGCGACGGCACCGGCGCCAAAGGCCAGCGCCGGCACGGCGATGAAGGTATAGGCAGTGTAGAGATCGCCGCCGATGAGGAACCAGACGACGATGGTGCCGAAGCGCCGGCCTCCCAGCCCCCATTCATGCAGCTGGTCGAGATCGCCTTTGCGCCATTTGGCGGCGGCAAAGCCCAGCCAGGTGACGACGGCGAACAGCAGAAGGAAGACGGTGAGGGCAACCCAATCGATGGCAGGCATGAGGTTAATCGTCGGTTGCGAAGTAGACGATCGCCGTGAGGACGGCCCCGAGGATCACCCAGAGCAGTTGGTACCAGTAGAAGAAGGGCATCCCCAGCCAATGAGGATCCGCCCTGTTGTAGAAGGGTGGCCACAGGACGGCGACGAATTGGACGAGAAGCAGCAGATACCACCAGCTCCAGCCGCGCTGCTTTCTTTGCCTGCCATTCATCGTGACGACCTCCCCCAAAACGGCCTGGGACGATCCGCGAGGATCGTATCGCGCAGGGGCCGCTCCGCATCCCGCCGGGAAGGCGGTCCCCTGCCGCGATCCCTTGGAAGAGAGAGTCTACACCCGGAAATGGCCAGCCGCGAAGCCCGATGGAGCTTGCCTCATCGGGCTTGGAGCGAAGGCCGAGAAGAAGCGCGCCAGGCTAGGGCGCGATGACGAGGATCTTCGGGTCGAGCCCCAAGGCCGCGACGGTCATCGGATTGAGCTGGCCGTTCGGCTGGATGCCCCGCCCCTCCTGGAAGCGCTCAATCGCCTGCTGGGTGTTGGCGCCCCAGAGCCCGTCCACGGGACCGCGATAGTAGTTCAAATCCCGCAGGCGGGCCTGTATGGCCTGAATCGAGGCCGAGCTCAGCGAGGTCGCAACGATGGGTGTGCTGATCTGCACCACCGGCCAAGCCGCGCTCACCAGCTGCTCTGCCGGAATGCCGAGGCTCGCGACCGTTGCCTGATTCAGCTGACCCGTGACCTGGAGGCCCTGGCTCTGCTGGTAGCGCTCGAGCGCTGCCTGGCTGTCGGCACCCCAGACGCCGTCGATGGCGCCCGTATAGGCGCCACTCTGGCGCAGACGCTGCTGCACCAGTTGCACGGCTTGCGGGTTCACCGGCTGTGTGAAAGTCAGCATGGGTGGGTTTTGAAGCATCTGGGCCGGAGCCGGAATCGGCGCCATCGCGGCGGCGAGAAGGCAGGCCCCCATCAACGCGATTCGTCGCATGGGCTTGCACCTCCAATTTGACGTCTTAGAAATGCCAGGAGGCAGGCGAAGGTTCCTGCAATCCGGCGGAACCGCGGCTCAGTGGCCACTTCCCCCGCCGCCGCCGATCTTGCCATAGGCGACGGATCCGACCCGGCCGCCAGAGGAGCCCGAAGAGCTCGCGCAACCCTGAAGAGTCACGATGCAGAGAAGTGCAATGATGATGTATCTCATCGCTGAGCGTCCGGATGATGCCACCGTTTCCGTACTCAGCTGCGCAAGATCCGCCGCCGCGTCAAGACCTGCCGGCGCGCGAGCCTCCGCGTCAACGATTGCTCCCGACGCTCCGGCTTCCCTGTCCGAAGGGCAGCTCGAAGGCGCCGGTCGAGCGGTTATAGGACAGGGCCCCGGTTTCGCAGCCGGCGAGCGTCACCACCAGCATCGCGGCCGCGAGCCACCTGGTCGCGCTCCATGCCTTCCCGCGAGCCTCGCTCCTCGCCTCCTGCGAGACTGGCCAATCCGCCATGGCTTTCCCCCTTTGCCCTGTTACCCGACTGTAGCCCTGCCGCCCGAGACGGGACAACCCCGCGCCATCTCAGGGAGGTGCTGCGAGCGGCAGTCGCAGCGTCTTCGCGGCACCGGCGAGGGAATAGTCGAAGACCAGGGCCTGAGGCTTGGCGGAGATGGGGAAGAAGAAATATCCGCTGTCCTCGCCGCCCGGATCGAGGGTCTCCGCCGGCAGCAGGCGCTGCTTGAGCGCCGCCATGTATTTCGCCTTGGCATCGGCCGCCATCGGTCCCTGAGCGGCGCTCGCGAGCCCCGTTGCCGTTCCCGCATAGGGCACGAAGATGCCGGCAACCTGGCCCAGCACCCCGAGGCCGGCCGAGGTTGCGTCGGCCGTGCTGACATACATCTCGTCCATGTTCTGCGGCTGGTCGTGATAGACGCCGTTCCCGTCGACGAGATGGGCGTTCACGAAGCGCACGGGCGCAGGGCCCGTGTTCTTGACGCGGATCAGATACTGAACCCAGCGGTCGTTCTGCGGAATGTAGTCCTTGTCGCCCGGCAATGAGGTGCTGGTGATCTCGAAGGTGACGTCGCCGTTCGAGGCCACCAGATGCGAATAGCGCTGCTGGGGAGCGGCAGCGAGGGTCGGTGCGACCGGCTTTTGCGCGCAAGCCCCCAGCAGGCCGGCAAGGGCAATAATGGTCAGGCCTCGCATCGTGATGGGCATTCCCGGCGCCCCCGCTCGGCATCTCGGCCGATCGCCACTCTATCATGATGGCCGCACTCATGATGGCGGCACTCATGATCGCGGCACTAGGCCTCGTCCGCCGGTCCGATATGGCGCGAGACGACCTTCTGCTCGCCCAGCACGCCGCGCGGGCGCAGGAGCAGGATGAGGGCCAACATCAGCCCGATGCCGACGATCTGGAGGGCCGCACCCCGGGCCTGGAGATCCGGTGGCAGGAGGAGGCCGGCAAGATAGCCGGATGCGCTCCACAGGCCCCAGACCAGCACCGCGCCCAGCACGGCGCCCTTGTTGTTGCCGGAGCCGCCGACCACCAGCATGGCCCAGACCAGGAAGGTGAGGGAGGAGACGTAGTTGTCGGGGGCGATGAAGCCGATGAAATGCGCCTGCATCGCGCCTGCCAGTCCCATCACCGCACCCCCAAGCGCGAAAGCCTGCAGGCGATAGAGCCGCGGGCTCTTGCCGAGGGAGGCGGCCGCCGCCTCATCCTCGCGGATGGCGCGAAGCACCCGGCCCCAGGGGCTGCGGGCCAGGCGCTCGATCGCCCAGAAGACGGCGAGGAGGACAGCGCCTGTCAGCAGCAGATGGGCGCCGTCGAAGAGGGCCGGCTGGCTCGCCAGCCCGGCGAAGGGCCGCGGAATGAAGGCAATGCCGAAGGGCCCGCCCGTCAGGTGCTGCGCATTCAGCGCCACGAGCTGGATCGTGACTGCGATGCCGAAGGTGGTGATGGCGAGATAGTCGGCGCGCAGCCTGAGCGTGACGGCGCCCACCAGCGCTGCCGCCAGCCCCGCGGCCGCGGCACCGGCAAGCCAGCCCAGGAGGATGGGGAATTCTGGGCCCGTGAGGCGCCCGGCCGCGGGCTGGGCCGTGAGCAGGGCCGAGACATAGGCGCCGATGGCGACGAAGCCGGCGACGCCGACATTGAATAGCCCCGTCATGCCCCATTGGATGTTGAGCCCCAGGCAGATCAGCCCATAGGTCAGAGCCGTGGTCAGGAAGAAGGCGGCATAGCCCAGGATGTCGAGCATCAGTCGCGACTCCCGAACAGCCCCGTCGGCCGGAACAGCAGGAGCAGGATCAGCACGGCGAAGGAGATCGCGGCCCGGTACTCCGCGCCGACCACGAGCACCCCCAGAGATTCCGCGAGCCCGACCACGAGCCCGCCGAGCATCGCGCCGGGGATGCTGCCGATGCCGCCCAGGATCGCCGCGGCAAAGAGCGGCAGCAGCAGATCGAAGCCCATATAGGGGCGGATCTGCACCGTGAGCCCGATCATGACGCCGGCCGCGCAAGCGAGCGCGCCGCCGATGAGCCAGGTGATGCGGACAACCTGGGCGACATCGATCCCGGTGATCTCCGCCAAAGCCGGGTTCTCGGCCGCCGCCCGCATGGCCCGGCCGATATGGCTGCGGGTCAGAAGCAAATGAAGCCCCAGGACCAGAATGGCCGTCAGGCCGAGCACGGCGAGCTGGTCCGGGGTCATCCGGACGCCGAAGCCCAGCCTTCGCGCGATCTGCAGGTTCTGGGTGAAATAGAGCGGCTGCGGGGTATAGATGAACTCCAGCAGGCTGCGCAGCGCCATCGAGGCGCCGAAGCTCGCGATCACCATGACGATGGCGCTGCCATGCCGGCGCAGCCGCCGGAACAGGAGCTGGTCGAGGAGGAGCGCCAGCAGGCCGGTGAGGCCCATGGCGATGAGGCTGGCCAGCAGGATCGGCCAGCCGAAGGAGAAGGGCCCCAGCGGCAGGACCTCGCCCGAGAGCGCGCCTGCGATGGCGCCGGCGAGAGTCAGCGTCAGATAGGCGCCCCAGCTCATGAGGTCGCCCTGGGTGAAATTGGCGAAGCGCAGGATGGAATAGGTGAGGGTGAGGCCGATGGCGCCGAGGCCGATGGTGGCGCCGAGCAGGAGCCCGTCGGCGATGTATTCGAGGTTCATCGCGCGCCGCCCAGGTACAGCCGCGCCAGCTGCGGATCGTCGCGCAGGGCTGATGCCGGCGCCTCGTGGCGCTCGCGCCCCTCGACCATGACATAGGCGCGATCCCCGATGGCGAGCGCCGCGCGCGCATTCTGCTCCACCAGCAGGATCGCGACATCGCTGTCGCGGATCTCCACGAGCTTGGCGAAGACGCTGTCCACCAGCCTGGGCGAGAGGCCCGCCGAGGGCTCGTCCAGCATCAGCACCCGAGGGCTGATCATGAGGGCGCGGGCAATGGCCAGCATCTGGCGCTGGCCGCCGGAGAGACGGCGCGCCGGCAGCCGGCGCTGGCGGGCGAGATCGGGAAAGAAGCCGTAGAGCGCCTCGATCTGCCGGCGCCGCGCCGCGCCGGCGAGCAGGAAGCCGGCGAGGACGAGGTTCTCCTCCACGGTCATCCGGTTGAAGACGTTATCGGTCTGCGGCACGAAGCCCAGGCGATGGCGCGTCATGCGGTGGGCGGGCAGTCGCGTGATCTCCTCGCCGGCCAGCAGAACGCGCCCCGCCGAGGCCGGCACGATGCCGGCGATGGCCTTGATCAGGGTCGACTTGCCGGCACCGTTGGGGCCGAGCAGC
>DATBBO010000166.1:0-5930 GCA_036270995.1 Dongiaceae bacterium
CGATGCTCGACCTCGTCCTGATCGCGAACCTCCTGCTGATGGTCGGGGTCTCGAGCTATGAAAGCTACATCTCGCGGATCGAGGCCGAGGGCCTCGCCAACAAGCCGGAATGGCTCGGCAAGCTCGACAGCGGCAATGTCAAGGTCAAGGTCGCCCTCTCCATCGTCATGATCTCCGCCATCCATCTGCTGCGCGCCTTCATGAACGAGCAGGCGACCGACCGGTTGATGGTGCTGGCCGGCGTCCATCTCGTCTTCGTCGCCTCCGCTTTGCTCCTTGCCTTTGTCGACAGGATCGGACGCAGCGGACCCGGTGCACATTGACAACACGCGCGTTGTTTGGCGAAGACGGACGCCTGGGTCCTGCATTAGGCTAGGCATGCCATGAAGATCGGCGGCGTCGCCCACCGCACCATCTGGGTCGAGCCCGACGGCTGGTCCGTGGGCATCATCGACCAGACGCGCCTGCCGCACGCCTTCGTGACCCTGACCTTGCGCCGGGCCGAGGATGCGGCCCGCGCCATAAGCGATATGGAGGTCCGCGGCGCCCCGCTGATCGGGGCCACCGCCGCCTATGGCATGGCCCTGGCGGCCCGCGCCGATGCAGGGGACGAGGCGCTGGAGGCAGCCGATCGCCTGCTGGCCGCGGCGCGGCCGACCGCGGTCAATTTGCGCTGGGCGCTGGACCGGATGCGCGATGCGCTCCGCAACCAGCTGCCGGCGGAGCGTCCCCACCTCGCCTATGAGGCCGCGGCGGCGATCGCGGAAGAGGACGTGCGGACCAACCGGGCCCTCGGCGAGGCAGGGCTGCCGCTCATCCAGCGCGCCTCGGCGGCGAAGCAGGGCAAGGCGCCGGTCAATATCCTGACCCATTGCAATGCCGGCTGGCTCGCCACCGTCGATTGGGGCACGGCCGCGGCCCCGATCTATACCGCCCATGAGCGCGGCATTCCCGTCCATGTCTGGGTCGACGAGACTCGGCCGCGCAACCAGGGCGCTTCCCTCACCGCCTGGGAGCTGCAGAACCACGGCGTGCCCCATACGGTCGTCGCCGACAATGTGGGCGGCCATCTGATGCAGCATGGCATGGTCGATCTCTGCATCGTGGGCACCGACCGCACCACGGCCGCCGGCGACGTGGCCAACAAGATCGGCACATATCTGAAGGCGCTGGCCGCCCGCGACAACGGCGTGCCCTTCTATGTGGCGCTCCCCTCCTCCACCATCGACTGGCGGCTTAGCGATGGCGTGGCGGAGATCCCCATCGAGCAGCGTGCCGGACGCGAGCTCTCCCATGTCACCGGGATGACCGATGCCGGCGAGATCGCCACGGTGCGGGTGGTGCCGGCGGAGAGCCCGGTCGCGAACTACGCCTTCGACGTGACCCCGGCGCGCCTCGTGACGGGCCTCATCACCGAGCGCGGCGTCGCCCCCGCCTCGCGCGAAGGGCTGGCAGCGCTGTTTCCGGAGAAAGCCTGAAATAACCTCTCCCGTTTCGAAGCATGGGAGAGGGGTACTACGACTACAGCTTCTTGATCTCGTGCCGCACCGTCTGGGCGGCATCCGCCACCGCGGCGATGCTGTCGAAGCGGCGGCGGTTGACCATGAGCTCGCGGGCGAGGCGCAGCGCCCGGGTCTCGCAGAGGGCGCGGCGGTCCGGATCGGCGATCTTCTCCAGATCGATCACATGGGCGAGCCCGAGAATGCGCCGGATCATCTTGGCGGCGGCGAAGCCGATGCTGTCGACATAGAGCCGTGCCATCACCGCCAGGCGCTCCGTCTCCAGCGCGGCCGCCGCCGAGCCTTCGGCGAAGAGCTCGCGCGGATAGGCATCGCCCTTCGCCGCCTCTCCGCGCCAGAGGGCGAGGAAGCGATTCGAGAATCCGTTCCAGACGGATTCGAGGGTCTCCAGGATCCAGTCCTGATAGGCGGCCCGTGAGCTGCCCTCGGCGGCATGACCATCCTGGCTGAAATAGGAGAGCAGCAGGTTGCCGAGCACGGCGCCGACATCGAAGCCCATGGGGCCGACGAAGGCGAACTCCGCATCGATCACCCGCGTGTCGCTTTCCGTCGCCATCACCGACCCGGTATGGAGATCGCCATGGATCAGCGCCTCGGCCGAGGTGAGGAACTTGTGCTTGAGGCGCGAGATGGCGAGCTTGAGGGCGACATCGGCGCGGAACTCGCCGGCGATCTTGTCGAGCTGGGGGCTGGTCCAGCGGTTGCGCTCGGCGATGCGATAGGGCTCGGTGAAGATCAGATCCTCGGTGATCTTGCAGAGCTCGGTATTGTCGCAGAAGACCGCCGTCAGCGCCTTCTTCTCCCCCGCCGGAAGGGCAAAGTCGCTGGTCATGAACAGGGTCTGCGCCATGTATTCGACGATATGGCCGGCGAAGGCCGGGTAGCGCTGGCCCTGGATCATGCCGTGGCGCATGATGATGTGCGGCTTCAGCAGCTCCATGACGACGGCATAGAGCTGGGGCTCGTAGTGATAGACCTCGGGAATGAGCCGACCGACATGAGGCCTTTGGACCCGCATATACTCATGTTCGAAGAAGGCGCGCTTCAGCGTCATCGGCCAGCCCTCGCCGACGAGGCGGACATAGGGCAGCGCCTGCTTGACGCAGACCCCACCCGCGGGACCCTCAACCAGGAAGACGAGATTGAGATTGCCGTCGCCCACCTCGGCGGTCTTCCACTCCGCCGGCCCGCCGCCCAGGCGCGATGCCGCCTCCGGCAGGCCCGCGAGCCAGGCGGGCAAGGATTGTTCGTCCAGCGGCCGGTAACCCGGCGGCGTCTCCAGCGACATGAGGTTCCTCCCCTGGCAGGTTGCGACCTGCCCGTTCGGCCGAGAATAGCCAGCACCGGCGCCGATCACCAGCCGCGGGCAAAGGCGCCCCAGCCAACCGAGAGAGGCCGCCCATGACCCCGTCCGACTCTCACGGTCCAGACGGCTCACCGATCGAGCTCACCATCCTGCCCCGGATCCGGGATCTGGGCGACGGCTTCGAGGTCCGCCGGGTGCTGCCCTTCGCCGAGCGGCGGATGGTGGGACCCTTCGTCTTCTTCGACCAGTTCGGGCCCACGATCCTCAGAAGCGGCGCCGGGCTCGACGTCCGGCCTCACCCCCATATCGGGCTCGCGACGGTGACATATCTGCTCGAGGGCGAGATCCTGCATCGCGACAGCCTCGGCAGCCGCCAGCTCATCCGCCCGGGCGCGGTCAACTGGATGACCGCGGGGCGCGGCATCGCTCATTCGGAGCGGACGCCCGAGGAGGTTCGCCGTCACGACTCCCGCATCTTCGGCGTTCAGCTCTGGGTCGGTTTGCCGAAGGCTCATGAGGAGACCGCCCCCGCCTTCCATCATCACGATGCCGCGGCCCTGCCGGAGATCGCGGAGAAGGGCCTCCGCCTCAAGGTGATCGCCGGCAGCTTCGGCGCCACCCGCTCGCCGGTCGCGACCTTCGCGGCGACCCTCTGCGCCGATGCCGAGATGGCCGCCGGCACCAGCCTTGCGCTACCGGCGGAGCATGAGGAGCGCTCCGCCTATCTGCTGAGCGGCGCGATCGAGATCGGCGGACATCGGATCGAGCCCGGCCGGCTGCTGGTCTTCCGGCCCGGGGAAGGGGTGGCCCTCCATGCGCCCGTCGCCACGCGCCTGCTGCTTCTGGGCGGGGAGACCATGGATGGTCCGCGTCATCTCTGGTGGAATTTCGTCTCCAGCTCGAAGGAGCGCATCGAGCAGGCCAAGGCCGATTGGAAGGCGGGCCGCTTCGAGCGCGTCATAGATGAAACGGAGTTCATCCCGCTGCCCGATTGAGCGGCTTTTGTTGCGAAATGTTTCGATGCAAGCTGGGTTTTGCAACCCCGGCATGCCGGCAGCGCACTTCCGAGACCCTGCGCGGGAATTGGCCATGCCCGGCGCGCATCCTATACTGGCCGGCGGTGGAGGTGCGCTCGGCGCACCTCCCGCCCGGATATCGAGAATGAGGATCATGAAGGCCAGATTCGCGGTGGCGTGCGGTGCGGTCGCTCTCTTGATCGGCGGCTGCGTGCAGCAGCCTGCCGGGCCGACGGTCGCGGTGATGCCCGCGCCCTACAAGCCCTTCGAGGTATTCCAGCAGGATCAGGCGCTCTGCATGCAATACGGCAATCAGATGGTTGCCGGCGGTGCGACGACGGCGAACAACCAGGCGGTCGGCACGGCGGCCGTGGGCACTCTGCTGGGCGCGGGGCTGGGCGCTGCCGCCGGCGGCGGCCCGGGTGCTGCCATCGGTGCTGCGAGCGGAGCCATTGCCGGGACTGCCGTCGCTTCCGGCCCGGCCTATGCCGATCAGGCCGGCCTGCAGCAGCGCTACAACTTGGCATATTCGCAATGCATGTATGCCAAGGGCAACCAGGTGCCCGGCTTCGCGGTAGCGACGACGCCGCCACCGCCACCGCCGCCCGCCTCGCAGTGACAGAGGATGCTCGCCATGGAACGCCCTCGCCTGCCTTTCCTTGACAGCCTCGGCCGTCTCGCGGCCGCGCTGGCCGTAGCACTTCTATTGCAGCTCGCCGCTTCGCCGGTCCAAGCCGCCGGCGGCAGCGGCAATAGCGGATGGTGGGCGAGCCATGGCGCCGGCATGGGGGGTGGCTGGCACGCCGGTGGCGGTGGCTGGAACGGCGCCTGGAATCGCGGCGGCTGGAACGGGACCTGGAATCGGGGCGCCTGGAACGGCTGGAATGGCGGTTGGAACGGCGGCTGGAATCACGGCGGCTGGAACGGAAACTGGAACAGCTGGCATGGTGGCTGGTGGCATGGCGGCTGGTGGCATGGCGGCGGCTGGAACGGCTGGGGCTGGTGGAATCGCGGCTGGCATGGCGGCTGGTGGGGCTGGGGCTGGCCGGGCTGGTGCTGCAACTCCTGGTACGGCTCCAGCATCAGCTTCTCCTTCGCTTTTCCGGTGGCTTATCCTTATTACGTCTATCCCTACTATCCCTATTACCCACCCTATGCCGGCTACCCGCCCCCCTCTTCGGGCTATCCGCCCGCGGAGAGCACATCGTCGCCGCCCGCCGCGACCGGCCCGGCGCCGCAGCAGTCCTGGTACTACTGCAGCGACCCGAAGGGCTTCTATCCCTATGTCCAGAGCTGCAGAACCGCCTGGACCGCCGTACCCACAGCGCCGCCCGGCATGACGCAGTAGGCGCGATCTAGACGAGCGCGTGCACTCATAAGTGTGCACTGAAAGGACCTGTCCGAGATTACCCGCTAACTGGACATATTGCGGATGTCATGGAATCAACGAGATTGACCTATAGCGGACCTGCAGCGTGGCGCGACCCTATCGACGCGTACCCTGCCGCAACCGAAGTGTAGCCGCGCAAGAGCGCTTGCTGGCCCTCCCGTTTCTGCTCATCCCTGAGCGCCGGGCACGAAGCAAAGCATGGTTCGGAACAAGTGATTCATGCACAGCACTGCGCCACCCGTAGGATTGTCATGCCGTCGAAGGACGATGTTGCTTGGTATCGGAGTCCATTCTCCGTCCACGAACGCCTCATAACCCTTCGGCCCTATGCGATAGTCCACGACCCGGCAGTCGGAAGTGTCACAACAAGAGCCGCCGCCGTCATTGCGCATCAGAGACTTGAACCAATGGCTGAGGGAAGAATCGGAGTGCAGCGGCAGCGCACTCAGCACGAGGAATGTGGCCGATATCAGCAGAGCTTTTGTTGCTTTATTCCGGCATCTCGATGCGAAATTGATCCATATGGATTGCTTCCAGGACGCGGCCACGGTTGCCTCCGCTCATTTCGGCCCGACAGTGGAATCAACGAGATTGACCCAGAGCGGACATCGAGGTCGTCCCACTTGCTCTGTACATCAATGCACGATCTGGGCCAGTGCCTGGCGCATCGGTTCAGCGGAAATGCGGACTAGGCCGGA
>DATBBO010000167.1:0-2124 GCA_036270995.1 Dongiaceae bacterium
CGGCAAGATCGCGCTCCATGCCGTCATGGCCGGCCGAAGCCCATGGCTCGCCGCTGAGGCCATGATGGCCCTTCATGCCGCTTGGCCGTCCCCGGATTTGATCCGGGGACCCGTCCCGTCCATCAACATCGATCGGCAAGAACGGGCGTAGTTGGCAAGCCTCGCTCTGCCCGCCGCCATGTTCGGCGAAGGCCGACCCTCACCGGGTCGGGCGCGATCCGAGCAGCATCGGTCCGTAGCACAGGACGAAGCTGGCAAAGGCCGCGATCCAAAGGCCGCCGGAGAGGATCAGAAGCGGCATCATCCAGGCCGTGGCGAGGGCGGCCACAACACGGGTGATCGCCGCCAGGCTGACCAGGAAATAGATCAGGCTGGTTGCAGGATCCGCCGACAGCCTACGCCCTGTATGGCCACGCGTCGCCCTGGTCATCACGGCCAGGATGATCGTTCCGGTGGCGCCCGCGGTCAGCGCGTGGATGGCGGCACTTTGCGGCAGATGGGCATCCAGCAGGCTCACGCCCAGCAGGCCCGTCCCCAGCACCAGCCAGCCATAGCCGATATGGAGGATGAGAAGCAGCGGCTCCGCCGTCGTCCGGCGGCCGCGCCAGCGCAGCAACCGCCACAGATTGAGCAGAGCCGCGATGACCAGGAGCAGGCCGATCGGGCGGAACTCCGGCAGGAAGGCCCAGCCGAGCAGACCGGCATGAAGGCTGCCGAGCGCGGCCTTGTCGATCCAGCCATGGCCCGCCGGCAGATCGGCGCCGGGGCGCTTTGCCAGCCAGTTCCGCGTGAAGCTGGGCAGGATCCGCCCCCCCACCACCGAGATCAGCACCATCAGCGCGGCAAGGCCCAAGCGCCAGCCGAGCCCCGCCGGAACCGCCAGTTCGTCCGCCTCGAGATGCATCAGCAGATTGGCGATGCCGAGCACGGTGACGGGCAGCACCATCGGCAGGTTGCGCCAGTTCCGCCCGGCGATGATCTCGCGGGCGGCGACCGCCACCAGAAGCGCGGGAAAGGAGAGATCGGCCACAATAGCGAGCCAGGGCGCCAGTAGCGCCGAGGTGAAGCAGGCGATGCGGCCCAGCAGCCACAATCCGGCCAGGAGCGCCAGAGGCGCGCCGCGGACCGGCAGCCGCCCGGTCCAGTTCGGGATTGCTGTCAGCAGAAAGCCCGCAACGGCCGCATTGGCGAAGCCGAACAGCATTTCATGCACATGCCAGCTGAGCGCATCGAAGCGGCTTGGAATGGCGAGGCCCAGCGCCAGCACGCCGAGCCAGAGGGCGAGCCCGCCCGCCGCCCAGAGGCCGGCCGCCAGAAAGAACGGCCGGAAACCCTGGGTCAGAAACGAGGGCACGGGACGGCGCGCCGCCGCGGCCGCGGTGATGGCTGTCATGACGAGTTCCTGCTTGCCTGAACGATCGCCGGCGAGCCTCGCGCATTTCCGATGCCCCGTCTTTGATCCAGCGCAAACCGCTGCCTTGCGGGCGAAAGGGCCGGTAAGCTGGCGAGATGGGCCGTCCTACTGCCGCGCTCGCCCCGGAGGCCTTGGCCGGGATGGAGCTCTTCCTCGGTCTGGCGCCCTCGGCACTGGCCGAGGTCGCGGCCCGCGCGCGCCTCGGCCATCTGGCGAAGAACGCGATGGTCTTCGAGCAGGGTCAGCCTGCCGATCGCTGCCATGCGCTGCTGAGGGGCCGTGTCCGCATCACCCAGTCGGACCAGGATGGCGCGCAGCTCGTGGTTCGCTTCGTGGGTCCGGGCGAGATGTTCTCACCCGGTGTACCATTTGCCATCCTTCGCCTGTCTCCGCGTAAATCATGGAAGTGAGCCAATGACAGGCATTATCTCCTCCGCTATCATTCACTTGCCTTCGGCTCAATCCGCGTATAGGACGTGGGTACGCTTGTTAGATGTGAGGGATGGATAGGAACATGAAAACCGACAAATTGACGGCGGTCGCGGTCCAGAAGGCGAAGGTCGGTTGTCCGGCGTCAGCGATCGTGAGACAGACCGGGTGAGTTGAAGAAGGGAGGATTTCTGGCTCATCGTAGCCTTTAGAAGGAGCGAAGATGAGACAGAAATCCGTACCGGCAAGAGCGCCGGCAGAGCAGGTTGTGAAGGACATTC
>DATBBO010000168.1:0-4029 GCA_036270995.1 Dongiaceae bacterium
ACCCAATCGATTTGGCCGACAAGCCTATGAAGCGACTGGGATCCCGGCCCACATCTCGCGGGTGATGCGGTAGAGGACGCTCCGGCGATGGGGATGGCCTTCCGGGACGCGCGGAAAGTCGAAATCCTCGGCGTGATTGCAGACCATGCCGATCTTGTCCATCACCCGCTGCGAGCGGTGGTTCGTTGCCGCGGTATAGGAGAGGATCTGGTCGAGGCCAAGCTCGCGGAAGCCGAAATCGAGGGATGCCCGGGCGCCCTCGGTTGCATAGCCCCGACCCCAATGCGCCCGGGCAAGCCGCCAGCCGATCTCGATGCAGGGGGTGAAGAGCGCCTCGAGGTCGCTGACCGCGAGGCCGATGAAGCCGATGAAGGGCGCGGCCGCCGGAAGCTCGACAGCCCAGAGACCGAAGCCATGATCGGCGAAATGCTGCCATACTTCCCGGGCGGCCGCCTCGCTCCGCGCGCGCGTCCGCGGGCCACCATTATGCTCCATGACCTCGGGATCGGCGTTGAGCGCCGCGAAGGCGGACAGGTCCTCCTCTCGTCAGGGCCGGAGGATGAGGCGCTCGGTCCGGAGGACCGGCCCCATGCCACGCCCCTCGGGCCCGCTGCTCAGAACTGCTCCGGTGCCAGCCCCAGCAGGCTCTCACCGCCGCTCGTGACCTGGGCGGCGAGGCCGTCGGCCTCGGCCAGAATGTTGTCGGCGTAGAAGCGGGCGGTGGCGAGCTTGGCGGCGAGGAAGTCGCGCGCGGGAGCGCCTTCGCCGAGGCGGCGGCGGGCCGCGAGCGCCGCCATGGCCATGAGCCAGCCCCCGGCGACGGTGCCGAAGAGGCGCAGGTAAGGCGCAGCCCCGGCCAAGGCTAGGGCGGGGTTGCTCCCATATGTCGCCACCAGCCAGTCGGTGCAGAGGGCGAGTGCTGCGCTCGACTCGGCTAGCGCAGCCCGGCTCGGTGCCAGCTCCGCGCCGGGGGAGGCCGCGAGATCGCCGTCGCAGGCGCGGATGCCGGCGATGAAATCCCTCGCCGCCGCCCCGCCATCGCGGACGAGCTTCCGGCCCACCAGGTCGTTCGCCTGGATGCCGTTGGTTCCCTCATAGATCGGCGCGATGCGAGCGTCGCGATAGAGCTGGGCGAGGCCGGTATCCTCGATGAAGCCGAGGCCGCCATGGACCTGGATTGCAAGCGAGGCCGCCTCGCAGCCGAGATCCGTGGACCAGGCCTTGACCACCGGGATCAGCAGATCCACCAAGCGCTGGCTCTGCTCGCGCTGGGCGGGATCGTCCTGGCGCTTGGCGCGGTCAAGCGCGCCTGCGGTGAAATAGGCGAGCGCGCGCACCGCATCGCGCCGGGCGCGGATCGTCATCACCATGCGGCGCACATCGGGATGGCCAATGATGGGACCGGGCTTCTCCGCCCCCACCGGCTTTCCCTGGACGCGGGTCAGCGCATAGTCGCGCGCCGCCTGATAGGCGCTCTCGGCGACGCTGAGCCCTTGCAGGCCGATCGAGAGCCGGGCGTTGTTCATCATGGTGAACATGTATTCCAGGCCCCGGTTCTCCTCGCCCACGAGGAAGCCGAGGGCGCCCTTCTTGTCGCCATAGGCCATGACGCAGGTGGGGCTCGCATGGATGCCAAGCTTGCGCTCGAGGGAGACCACGCGGAGATCGTTGGCTTGGCCGAGCTCACCCTGGGGCGAGATCATCCGCTTGGGCACGATGAAGAGCGAGATGCCGCGCGAGCCCGCGGGTGCCTCCGGCGTGCGCGCCAGGACCAGATGGATCACGTTCTCGGCGAGATCGTGATCGCCATAGGTGATGAAGATCTTCTGCCCCTTGATCCGGTAGTGATCGCCCTCCCGGGTGGCACGGCAGGCAAGCGCCCCCAGATCCGAGCCGGCCTGGGGCTCGGTCAGGTTCATGGTCCCGGTCCAATGGCCGTCGATGAGCCGGGGCAGATAGATCTCCTGCTGGCGCGGGGAGCCATGGGCGGTGAGCAGCTCGATGGCGCCCTGGGTCAGGAGCGGGCAGAGCGAGAAGGCGAGATTGGCGGAGCCCCACATCTCCTGCACCGCCGCCGCCAGCGACCAGGGCAGGCCCTGTCCGCCATGGGCAGGCTCGAAGGGCACGGCGTTCCAGCCGCCGGCGAGGAACTCCTCATAGGCGGCCGCGAAGCCCTCCGGCGTGCGCACCACGCCGTTCTCCAGGCGGCTGCCCTCGCGATCGCCGGCGGCATTGAGCGGGGCGAGGCGCTCGGCCGCGAACTTGCCCGCGGCATCGAGGATCGTGGTGACGAGGTCCGGCGTCAGCTCGGCGAAATCCGGCAAGGCCATCAGCCCCGGCAGATCGGCGAATTCCTCCAGGCAAAAGCCGATGTCGTCGAGCGGCGGACGATAGCTGTTCATCGCGGTGCTGCGGTTCAGAGATTGGGCTGCAGATCGGGGCGGGGCTCGGCGGCGGCGGCCTGCACCGGTGCGACGCGATCCCTGTTGAGGCGGGCCTCGACCCAGCGGAAGAAGCGCGTCAGGACGAAGGTGAGGAAGACATAGATCAGCGCGGCGGCGAGCAGCGGCTCGTAGACCCGGAAGGTCTGGACCCGGATGAAGTTCGCCACGCCCATCATGTCGAGCACGGTGATGGTCGAGACCAGCGGCGTCGATTTCAGCAGCAGGATGGTCTCGCCGACCAGGGTCGGCAGGCAGATGCGATAGGCCCGCGGCAGGGTGATCCGCCGCAGCACGAGCCATTTGGACATGCCGAAGGCGCGCGCCGCCTCGATCTCGCCATGGGGGACCGCCAGGATCGCGCCGCGCAGGATCTCGCCCGTATAGCCCGCCGTGTTGAGGCTGAGGGCGACGACGCCGTACCAGAATCCGTCCCGGAGATAGGGCCAGAGGAGGCTGTGCCGGATGGCGGGGGTGTGGGCGAAGATGCTGCCCAGGCCGTAATAGAGCAGATAGATCTGGACCAGCAGCGGCGTGCCCCGCATCAGCAGCGTATAGAAGTAGCTCGTGGTATTGACGAAGGGATTCCTCGAAACCCGCGCCAGCGCGACCCCGATGGCGAGCGCGTTGCCGATGGCGCCGGAGAGGAAGAGGATCAGCAGCGTGATCCAGGTGCCGTGGAGGAGCTGGGGGAAGAGGCCGAGGAAGAAATCCAGCGACATCCGCTTCCCCCTGCCTAGGCCCGACGCACGCCGCGCATCAGGCGCCGCTCCACGAAAAAGATGCCGACATTAGAGAGCACGGTCAGCAGCAGGAACATCGCCGCCGTCACCATGTAGAAAAAGAAATAGTCCTTGGTCGAGGCGGCGGCGGTTTTGCCTTGGAACAGCAGCTCGCTGAAGCCGACGACACTGATGAGGGAGCTGTCCTTGAGGATGCTGACCCAGAGGTTCGCCAGTCCCGGAAGGGCGTAGCGGAACATCAGCGGGAACATGATGCGCCGGAACCTGAGTTCCGCGGACATCCCATAGGCCTTGGCCGCCTCGAGCTGGCCCTTGGGCACCGCGAGCATGGCGCCGCGGAAGACCTCGGTCGTATAGGCGCCCTGAACGAAGCCCAGCGTGCCTGTGGCGGCGGCGAAGGCGTTTATCTGGACATCCTCGCCGAAGCCGATGGCGACCAGCAGGTTCCTGAGCGCCGTGGTGCCGGTGTAGTAGAGCAGGATGATCAGCAGCAGCTCCGGCACCGCGCGGACGATGGTGGTGTAGCTCTCCGAGACCCAGAAGCTTGCGCGATTGCCGGAGAGCTTGCCCCAGGCCCCGATCAGGCCGAGGACGAGGCCGATGGCGTAGCCGCAGACGGAGATCTGGATGGTCATCCACGCGCCGGCCAGGAACTCGTCGCCCCAGCCCGTGTCGCCGTAGGTCAGCAGGTCCAGATAGGAACTCATCTGCCGGGTCGAACTCCTGTCCCCATCGCGCGCCCCTGGCCGGGCGCTTCGGTGTTCGGCCGATTGCCGCGGGCGGGCCGAGCGGCCCGCCCGCGGTTCGCTTCTCCGGTGGCGGGCCGAGCGGCCTGCCCGCGGTTA
>DATBBO010000169.1:0-5641 GCA_036270995.1 Dongiaceae bacterium
CGCCAGCAAGCCGCGCGCCGCCCTCAGATCCCGCAGCGATTGCTCATAGTCGTGGAAGGGATCGACCAGGATCAGGTCATAGGTCACGCCCGATGCCCTGAGGGCGGTCAACTGCGTGTCGATCTCGGAGGTGGCGCTGCAAAAATCGATCGGCAGCCCGTCATTGTAGCCCTCCGGGCAGCGATACATCAGCCGGTGGGAGATGGTGAAAGGCCTTCGGTCCAGATCGCCGTAGAGCCGCCCCGTCGTGTAGGTGCAGATCTCCAGATAGCGCCGATAGCCATGAATGGCCGCGAGCTCATTGATGAGATCCATCTTCGTCCAAGGCATTCGGGCACCCACCTCCCATTAGATGAAAAGCGAGGGTGGATGCAACCGTTCAGCGATGGGCAAGACCGGGACGATCGAATGAGATTATCCCAAAGCTGTCCGACCCGGCGATCAGCCGTGGCTCACGGACCCTTGGACGTCACCTTTGACACATGCTCGGGACGGAAGCCGACGCCGATCACCCGGGCCCCCAGGCGCGTAAGGCTCGGATAGCGGCGCACCAGGCGCAGGAGCCAGGGCAGCCGCGTGATCGCGGCACTACCGAGCACACGGCCGATCACCCGGTTCTGGACGAGCACCTGCAGGCCCTGGGTCATGACTGTCGGAAATGTCCGGCGCCGCTGAACAGCTTGGAGCTCGCGCTCGGAGGGTGCGCCACGCTTGAGAACCTCGCCCAGGAGGTTTGCCGTCGCGACGGCGTCCTGGATTGCGAGGTTGATCCCGACCCCGCCGATGGGCGACATGGCATGGGCGGCATCGCCGATGCAGAGGAAACCGGACCGATGCCACTGCCGCAGCCGGTTGACTTGCACGGTCAGCAGCTTCACATCCTCCCAGCTCGCGAGCTCTTCCAGGCGATCGGCCAGATAGGGCGCGAGCGATGCGAGGATCTCGCGGAAGGCAGGAAGCCCGGCGGCACGGATCGCCTCGAAGCCGCCCTTGCGGATGACGAAGGCGCATTGCCAATAGCTGCCACGGTTCAGCATGACCAGGATGCGGCCGGCATCGAAGCGCCCCGCCGTCTGGCCGGGATCCCCGGCCCGACGCGAAAGCCTCAGCCACAGCGCGTCGATGGGTGCCCCGAGATCGATCACCTCGAGCCCGGCCTTGGCGCGCAGGAGGGAATGGCGCCCATCGGCCGCGACGACGAGATCGGCGTGAACCTCCAGCGTCCCCTCCGGCGTCTTCGCGCGCAAGCCCGCGATGCGGCCCCCGGCCTCGATGAGCTCGGTCGCCTCGGCTTGCAGACGAAGCCGGAAGCCGGGATAGCGCTTGGCCGCACCGGCCAGGAAATCCAGGAAATCCCATTGCGGCATCAGCACCATGAACTTGCTGTGCGTCGGCAGGTGAGAGAAATCCGCGACCTGGAGCGTCGTCGAACCGACCTGGCCGTAGAGGGTCTCGACCTGGTCATGGGGCAGCTTCAGGAAATCCTCGAGCAGGCCGAGCTCGTACATCACCTGCAGCGTCGAAGGGTGGATGGTGTCGCCGCGGAAATCGCGGAGGAAATCGGCATGCTTCTCCAGCACCAGCACCTCGATGCCGAGGCGCGCCAGCAGCAGCCCCAGCATCATGCCGGCGGGGCCGCCGCCGGCGATGCAGCAGCGCAGGTCGATGCGTTCCTGTTCCATGGCACGCTTCCCTTCCTTCATTCAACGAGGAAGGGAGGGGTTCGGCTCCAAAGCATCGGCCGGGCGCCGGCGAAAAATGCCGGCGCCCGGCCGCCGAGGCTTATTGCTTCAGCTTCGCCTTGACCGCATCGACATCGGCCGTCGACATCTCGCCAACCGTGGTGATCTCGCCCTTCTGGATGCGCCACAGGCGGAAGGGACCGGTGATGTCGCCATATTCGTCGAACTGCACCGGGCCGATGACGCCCTCATAGCGGATGGGCTTGCCCTGCTGGATCAGCGCCAGCGCCTTCTTGAACTCCTCGGGCCCCGCATAGATCACTGTCCCGTTCGGATCCAGCACCTTGCGGATCGCGTCCTTGATTGCCGCGGAATCCGCCTTGCCGGCTTGCGCAATGGCCAGGCCCAGTATGGCGCCGGCGTCATAGGAACGGTCGGCCGCCGGCGTCCCCGGATCGAGCTTGGAGAAGGCCTGGTAGTTCTTGTTGAAATAGTCCGTCGACGGGGTCGGCGAGGTGCCCGAGGAGGTCCCATAGGCGTTGTCGAGATATTGCGCACCGACGGCCTTGATGAAGTCGGCGCTGTTCATGCCGTCGTTGAGCAGGAATTTCGCCGGCCCGCCCTGAGAGATCCAGGTCCGCGCGATGGTCGCGCCATCGACGGGATAGCTCACCAGATAGAGCGCCTGGGGATCGCCCTCCATGGCCTTGGTCACCTCCGCCTGATAGGAGGCCTGCTTTTCGTTATAGGGCGTGTCGGAGACGATCTTGCCGCCCAGCGCCTCATAGGCTTTGGAGAACTCCGAGACCATGTTGACGCCGAAATCGTTGTTCACATGGATGATGGAGATCTTGGTCAGGCCTTGATCCATCGCGTATTTCGCCGCCGCGGTGCCCTGGAGCGCGTCGGAGGTGATGGTGCGGAAGAAGATGCCGTTGGTCTTGCCCTCGCGCCCCAGCGCCGTCAGTGTCGGCGATGAGGAGGCCGGCGAGATCTGCACCACCTTGGCCGGCGCCGTCACCGAGGTCAGGATCGGGATCGAGACCGAGGAGATGATGCCGCCGATGATCGCCGGCACATGCTTCACCTGGACCAGCTGGTTGGCCGCATCCACCGCGACATTGCCCTGGCTCTGGGAATCCCGGGTCTCCGCCACGAGCTTGCAGCCGAGCACTCCACCCGCCTCGTTCAGGTCGCGGAAGGCCATGTCGACGGATTTCGAGCCGGCCTGGCCGTATTCGCCGGCGGGGCCGGTCAGCTCCATCACCACCCCCACCGTGATGTCGCAATCGGCCCGGGCCTCGCGGCCGAGGCCGAGCAGAAGCACGGCCGTGGCCGCGCCGATCAGCAGATATCTCGTCATCTCCCTGTTCCTCCTTGTCATGGTTCTTGCCCCCTTTGGCCGCCGCCCTCAGGCCGGCAGCTTGTTCAGATCATAGCGCATGATCGCGCCGTGGCGCCCGTTCCGGTCGCGCTCCAGCTCGAAGACATCCCCCGCCGGTCCCCGGCTCTCGGCCAGCACCGCCCCGATCTCGGCCGTGTCCCGGGGCTCGAGCCGCAGGCGCCCCAGGGCGAGATTCTCCTTGAGATGCGTCCGGTTGCGGGCCCCGATGATGACAGCGGCCACGCCGGGCTTCTGCAGCATATAGCGGCTGGCGACCGCCGCCAGGCCGACGCCGTGACGCAGCCCGATCCGGGAGAGGGTGCCGAGCAGCTCCTGGAAAAGCTCCCAGCCGCCGAAATCCTCGATGATCAGCTTGTATTTGGTGAGCGACCGGTTCTCCAGCGGCCCTGCCGGCTCGGGCCGGCCGAGCCAGGCCTCGCCGATGAACCCGCCTGCGATGGTGCCGTAGCAGAGCAGCTGCACGCCGAGCCGCGCGCAGGAAGCCGCCAGGCCGTTCTCCGGCCGCCGGTCGAGCACGGAATACTGGACCTGGAGCGCCGCCAGCGGGACGCCGGCCGCTGCGAGCGCTTCGAGATGAGGCGTGTCGAAATTCGTGCCGCCGATGAGATCGATCTTGCCGGCATGCTTGAGCTCGCTCAGCCAGAGCGCCGCCTCGATGCAGCCGGGAACCGCGTAGTCCCACCAGTGGAACTGCACCAGATCCAGCCGCTCCTGGCCGAGGCGCTGCAGCGAGCGGTCGATGACCGACTGCACATAGGCACGATTGACCCGCGCCAGCATGTGGAGGTCGGGGACGAATTTCGTATGGATCTTCAGCCGCGCCAGGGCCGCCGCGCCGCGCCGCGCCGCGTAGACGGTGCGGAAACGGCCGATCATCTCCTCGACACCGGTATAGATGTCGGCGCAATCGAAAGTGACGATGCCGGCATCCGAGAACGCCGCCAAATCCTCGATCGCCGCCGCCTCATCGACCGGTCCATGCCCACCGGCGAGCTGCCACCCGCCGCGGATGACCCGCGAGATTTCGTAGCCCGGCGCGAGCGTGAAGCTTTCCACCGCGCTCATCCTGCCTCCGGCGGGAGCTTCGTGGCGGTCGTCTCGCCATGGCGGAAGCGGCGCAGGCCCAGCCGCGTGATCCGGAAGCGGGTCGGGCAGTTCGGATCTGGGCAGGCGACCTCCGCATCCGTCGACATCCAGTCGTTCGGGTGGGTCTGGCGCTGCTTCGCCGGCAGCAGGGGCAGCAGCGCTGCCAGAGAATAGATCGAGAAGGTCTGCCCCGGCGGCAGCCAGAGATTTTCGCCCCTGAGCTCGAAATAATCGCCGGGCTTGGCGCCGCAGTAGATCGGCCGGCCTTCCGGCGCCACCACCTCGACCCGCAGGTCGTAGAGATAGAAGCTTTCGTCCGCCGCGGGCATCAGTCTTTTGCCCTCCTGCCCCCTCGCGAGGGAGGGACGGGGTGGCGGGTGACTGCTGGCTCGGCAAAAGCCCCGAGCGTCACGTCGCGGGCGGAGAACCTCAGGGTCATGATCGTCGCGAAATGCCCGTGGCGGGCCGATTCTTCTTGTCGGGCTGAACGGCCTCTCTGATAGTGCCGACGATAGCAGAGTTGACAGCGAATCAAAGGTCAAACTCGGCCGGGGGTGAAGCGGCCGGGGCAGGTGGGGTGATGCTGGAGATGGTCGGCGTGTCGAAGCATTTCGGCGGGGTGAAGGCCGTCGACAATGTCTCCTTCCGCGTCGAGCGTGGCAGCATCACCGGCCTGATCGGACCCAACGGCGCCGGCAAGACGACGATGTTCGATCTCATCGCCGGCGCGCAGCGGCCGAGCGGCGGACGCATCCTGCTGAACGGCCGGGCGGTCGAGCGCCAGCAGGCACAGCATCGCATCGGCGCCGGGCTCGGGCGCACCTTCCAGATTCCGCGGCCCTTCGGCGAGATGACCGTACTGGAGAATCTGCTGCTTTCCGCCCAGCGCCAGATCGGCGAGCGGATCCTGCCCAACTGGATCG
This sequence comes from Dongiaceae bacterium, assembly GCA_036270995.1. GTDB lineage: Bacteria > Pseudomonadota > Alphaproteobacteria > Dongiales > Dongiaceae > DASXQK01. The sequence continues at coordinate 5,097 of DATBBO010000169.1, forward strand.
GCGCTCGCCGCGTTGCCTTGCAGGAGCGCGCGCATCTCGGAAAGGCCCGGGCGCTTCTCGATTTCCTCACCTTGGCGGCGCTCGCGGACGAACCGGCCCGCATCCTCTCGGGCGGCCAGCGCAAGCTGCTGGAGCTCGCCCGCGTGCTGATGGCCGAGCCCGAGATCATCCTCCTCGACGAGCCCGCTGCGGGCGTGAATCCCGCGCTGCTCGAGACCATCATCGCGCGCATCGGCGAGATCAACCGGGGCGGCATCACCTTCCTGGTGATCGAGCACAATATGGATGTGGTCGCCCGGCTCTGTGCCAAGGTCGTGGTCATGGCCGGCGGGCGCCTCCTCTGCGAGGGCGCGCCCGCAGCGGTCGCCGGCGACCCGAGGGTCATCGAAGCCTATCTCGGCGGGACCATGCTGTGAGCCAGGCGCTGCTCGAGGTCGTCGATCTCGTCGCCGGCTATGAGCCTGGCCTGCCGATCCTCAAAGGCGCCAGCCTGCACGCCGCCGCGCGCGAGATCGTCGTGCTGCTCGGCCCCAACGGTGCCGGCA
>DATBBO010000170.1:0-3477 GCA_036270995.1 Dongiaceae bacterium
ATAGGTCAGGCCGTGCTCGGCCTGGAGGTCCGTCAGCAGATTGACGATCTGCCCCTGAATCGAGACGTCGAGGGCGGAGACCGGCTCGTCGCAGACGATGAAGCGCGGCCGCATGGCGAGCGCGCGGGCGATGCCGACCCGCTGGCGCTGGCCGCCGGAGACCATATGCGGATAGCGGTCGGCGAAATCCCGGGGCAGGCCGACCTGCTCGAGGAAGGCCGCGACGCGGGCCCCGATCACGCCTCGCGTTCCCTCGCTGCGATAGACCGCCATCGGCTCGCTCAGGATCTGGCCGATCGTCATCCGCGGATTGAGGGAGCTGTAGGGGTCCTGGAACACCGCCTGGATCTGGCGCCGGACGCGCCGGAGCGCACCGCCATGCAGCCTGCCGATGTCCTGATCCTCGAAGCTGAGCCGGCCGAAGGTCGGCCGCTCCAGGGAGAGCACGAGACGCCCGAGGGTTGTCTTGCCACAGCCGCTCTCGCCGACCAGCCCCAGCGTCTCGCCGGTGCGGACGGTCAGCGTGATGCCGTCGACGGCGCGCGTCTTGGGCCCCCCGCCAAACAGGCTGCCTCCGCCGCCGAAATGCTTCGACACGCCCTCGAGCCGCAGCAGGACGGGCTTCTCGGCGCTGCCGGCCGCGCGCGCGACGGCCGGGCGCGCCGGCACGCTCAGCCGCAGATCCTCGCCGGCGCGCCAGCAGGCGACGTGATGCTGCGGGGCGACCGGTGCCAGCGCGGGCTCCGCCTCGCATGGCGCGGTCCGCCAGGCGCAGCGCGGCGCGAAGCGGCAGCCCCGCGGCAGGTTCATGAAATTGGGCGGCAGGCCCTCGATCGTCTCCAGCCGGTCGCCGCGCGGGCGGTCCAGCCGCGGCACGACCCGCAGCAGGCCGATGGTGTAGGGATGCGCCGGAGACTTGAACAGCACGCCGACCGGCGCCTGCTCGACGGGCTTGCCGGCATACATGACGACGACCCGGTCGGCATAGCGCGCGACGATGCCGAGATTGTGGGTGATGAAGATGAGGGCGATGTTCAGCCGCTGGGCCAGGTCCTTCATGAGCTCGAGGATCTGCGCCTGGACGGTGACGTCGAGCGCCGTGGTCGGCTCGTCGGCGATGAGGAGCTTGGGGTTGCAGCTGAGCGCCATGGCGATCATCACGCGCTGGCGCATGCCGCCGGAAAGCTCGTGGGGATATTGCTGCAGCCGATGGGTCGGATCGGGGACCCCCACCAGCTCGAGCAACTCCTTCGCCCGCCGGCGGGCCTCGCCTTCGCTCATGCCGAGATGGGTGGTGAGCGGCTCCATCACCTGGAGCCCGATGGTCAGCACCGGGTTGAGGCTGGTCATCGGCTCCTGGAAGACCATGCCGATATCCCGGCCGCGATGCTCGCGCATCGCCTCGTCGGAGAGGCGGAGGAGATCGATACCATCGAAGATGACCTGGCCCATCGCACGCCCGATCTCCTTGGGCAGAAGCCCGAGGATCGCGAGCACGGAGACCGATTTGCCGCAGCCGCTTTCGCCCACCAGCGCCACGATCTCGCCGCGCTTCACCGAAAAGCTCGCCTTGTCGACAGCGCGGATGCTGCCCCGGCGCGTGGCGAAGGCCACGCTCAGCTCCTTCACCTCCAGGAGATAGTCGGGATCGCCCGCCACGGACCGCGCCGGCGTGTCGCTCGCCGCCGCCGCGCCGCTCGAATCGGTGGAACCGGTGCGAATGATTCTGCCTCCTGCGGCGGATTCGAGCGGTTTTGAGGATGATATCCAGCGCTCTCGGAGGTGTAAATCCTGCGAGGCCCTTGATACCAAATCGGAAATTGGCCCGCTCCCTTGCGCATGGTCCTTGCGCCGAAGGGGCGGGGGAGGGAATAGTTCACGCCTGATCCGATCTGACATGGGGTCTTCCTCCGATGCGCGACTTCGAGCTTCCCGGACGTTCGCCGGTCTATGCCCCACGCGGCATGGTGGCGACCTCCAATCCGCTGGCCGCCTTCACCGCGGTCGAGGTCCTGCGCGCGGGCGGCAATGCGGTGGATGCCGCAATTGCCACGGCGGCCGTGCTCTGTGTGGTCGAGCCCAACAATATCGGCATCGGCGGCGATGTCTTCGCGCTGTATGCGCCGGCCGGCGGCGGCCAGGTCATCGCCTATAACGGATCGGGCTATGCGCCCGCCGCCGCCGCTCCCGAATGGTTCCTCGAGCGCGGTATGAGCGCGATCCCTCTCGACAGCGCCCATGCGGTCACCGTGCCGGGCGCCGTCGATGCCTGGACCCGCCTTCATGCCGATCACGGCAGCAAGGATCTCGAAGAGCTGCTGCTGCCCGCCATCGAGCTTGCCGAGAACGGCTATCCCGTCTCCGACACGACGCTCTTCTACTGGACCCATTCCAGGGCGCGCTTGGCGCGCGATCCCAGCGCCGCCCGGATCTTCCTCCCCGGAGGAGAGGTGCCGCGCCGCGGCAGCCTTCATCGCCAGCCGGCGCTGGCGCGAACACTCTGCCTCATCGCGAAGCAGGGGCGCGGCGCCTTCTATGAGGGGCCGGTCGCGGGGGACATCGTGCGCCATCTGCAGGCCCATGGCGGCCTCCACAGCCCCGAGGATTTCGCGGCCTATCGCGGCAACTATGTCGAGCCGATCCGCACCAGCTATCGCGGCCACGAGGTCTACGAATGCCCACCCAATGGCCAGGGCGTCGCCGCGCTCATGATGCTGAACATCATATCCGGCTTCGATCTGGCGAAGCTCGATCCGTTGGGCGCGCCGCGGCTGCATCTGGAGATCGAGGCGGCGCGGCTCGCCTACCGGGATCGCGATCACGTGGTCTGCGACCCGGCCCATCGGGCGACGCCGGTCGAGCGCATGCTCTCCGGCGCCTATGCGGCGAGCCTGCGCGCGACGATCGATCCGGAGCGCACGAATCCGGATCTTCCGCCCTGCGACCTGCCGCGCCACAAGGACACCACCTATCTCTCGATCGTTGATCGCGATCGCAACGCCATCAGCTTCATCGGCTCGCTCTTCCACTCCTTCGGCAGCGCGCTCGCCGCGCCGGAGAGCGGCGTGGTGCTGCAGAACCGCGGCTTCGGCTTCAAGATCGAGCCCGGCCATCCCAATGCGATCGGCCCGCGGAAGCGGCCAATGCATACCATCATCCCCGCCATGGTCTGCAAGGACGGCCGGCCCGCCATGTCCTTCGGTGTGGTGGGCGGGCGCTATCAGCCCTGGGGCCACACCCATGTGCTGACCAACGTCCTGGATTTCGGCATGGATGTGCAGGAGGCGATCGACCTCGCCCGGGTATATCACGAGGACGGGCTAGTGCATGTCGAGCACGGAATATCCGACAAGGTCGCCCTCGATCTCGCGGGCTATGGCCACCGCGTCATTAGGCGCTCGGAGGTCGGCAATCGCGACGATGGTCCCATCGGCGGCGGGCACATGGTCCGCATCGACTGGGAGAGCGGCGTCCTCG
>DATBBO010000171.1:0-3545 GCA_036270995.1 Dongiaceae bacterium
CTATCTCGCCCAGTTTCTGCGCGACCTCGCCGGCGACCGCGCCTGGGGGCGATGGTACTACGGCCCGTTCCGTGAGCTCAGCAGCCTGCCGCGCTCGGTGGCCATCCGCGAAGCCCTGGCGCGCGAGCCGGCGATCGCCGAGCCGGCGCTGCTGGCGGTCGCCGCCCAATACGGGACCCGCGAGCTTCGCCAGGCGCTGACTGCCGCAGATGCGGTGAAAATCCTGGGGCTGATCCGAGGCAAGGCTTCCTCGGCCGAGCCGACAGCCGAGAGCATCGAGGCCGCGATCGAGGCCTCGCCAGATGCGTTTCCCGCCGCCGCAGACGAGCTGCGGAGCAAGGCCGCGCTGGTGCTGCAGCTCGCGCTGCGGCAGAGCCGCCCTGCTTTGCCCCGCCCAGTTGTGACGGCGGCGGTCGAAGCCCTCCTCGATCTGATCGAGAGCTTGCGCGAGGCCAGCGATCTCGAGGCCCGGCTTGACAGCATCCTTGCCGAACCTGCTGAGCATGAAGCGCCGGCAAAGATTGCGGTCTCCACGGCGCTGAAGAAGGCGGGGAGCCGGGCGCGGCTGATCGAGCTGGCGCGCACCGGGCCTGCCAAGATCGAGACCACGCGGTCGGAGGGCCACCGCCTGCCGACCGCCTTCGCGGGCCTCTTCCTGCTGTGGCGCTCGGTCGTGGCCTTGGGATTCGAATCCCTCTTCGCCAGCGATGCGGCGCGCCGCTCGCTGCTCGCGGCGAAGCTGATGGGCATGGCAGCCCTGGAGGATCCCGCCGTGCAGCTTCTGACCGGCGCCGAGAAGACGCCGAGCCATGCCGATCTCGCCCAAGTCCTGCGCGAGACCGCGGCACGGGACATCTGGGCCTGCCTGCCTTCGGCCACCTCGGAGGGCCAATGCCTCCGCCTGGAGGAGATCCCCTGGCCGGACGGCCGCCGGCTCCTGCTGCTGCGCAATGCCGCTGGCGACAACTGGCTCTGGGGCGGGCTCGTACCGCCGGACCGGGTATCGGAGAGCGCAGCGGAAGGCTTTGCCGTCGTCGCCGACCGGCATCCCGGATTGGCGCCGACGGCGGAGGAACGCTATCTCGAGCGCATCCGGCCCGTACTGCCGGATCTGGTGCATCTCGTTTTGCCGCTCTTGGAAGGTGAATCGATCGAGGCAGCCGACGAGCTGCCCTGGTCGCTGATGGCCCATGCGGTCTACCGCGATTTTGGCTGGCGTCTGCCCGGCTTCGCCTGGAGCAGCATCGGCCATCTCCACCGCAACTTCATCGCCGGCGAGGGCGAGATCAGGATCGAGATCCGGGGCAACCGGCGCCAGATCACCGCAACCCTGCCCGCCGCACCGCTGCAGCTCGTCCTGCGCATGGCGGGCCTATCCGGCAGCCGCTTCTCGCTGCCGGGCGAGCCGCCGACGGATGTCGTGCTCACGCTGCCGAGCGGATGACACGGAGATGAGCGGCTACGGCGATCCCCTGGAGCACCTTCTGGCGGAACTCTCCTGGCTGGACCTCCTGCTGGCCCGCCGGGTCGCCTGGCTGCGCAAGACCGGCCGGTTCACCGAGGACCCCTTCCGCGGTCTCTATGTCGCCGAGGGCCAGGTCGACGCGTCGCTCGCGCCGGAGGCGGAAGCCATCGGCGAGAGCGCCGGCGAGGCCGCCACCCGCCGCGCCCTGATCGATCGCGACGCTGCGGCGGCGGAAGGGAGCGGCATGATCCTGCCGCTGCGCAGGCTTCGCCGCCTCTTCGGCCTGGACGATTTCGAGCAGGCCTCACTGCTGCTGGCGGCGGCCCCGGATATCGAGCTGCGCTACGAGACCCTCTTCGCCTATGCCCAGAACGACGTCACGCGCAAGCGGCCGACCGTCGATCTCGCTTTGGCGCTCTTCGCCGGCGATCGGCACGAGCAGCTGCAGCGCCGCCAGAGCTTCGCCGAAGATGCGCCGCTGATTCGTAATCGACTTGTCAGCCTTGCGGCGAAGGACGAGCCGGACTCGTTCCTGGCGCGCCGCCTGACCTCCGATCGGCGCATTGTCGACGCGCTGCTCGGCGGCAATCGACTGGATGAGCGGCTGACGACCTTCACTACGCTCGTGACCGCCCCAGCCGCGGGCGAGCTGAAAGAGAGGCTGGTACGGGCGGCGCTGCTCTGGCGCAGTGCGCCCACGCTCCTCCATTTCGAGGGGCCGCCCGACGCCGGCCAGCGGGCTGCCGCCGAGGCGCTCGCCGCACGGGAGCAGTCGAGCCTGCTCGTCGTCGAGCCCCTCGCCGAGAGCCATCTGCTCGCCGGCATCCTCGCGCGGGAGGCGGTCCTGCAGAACGCCGCGGTCTTCGTCGAACTGCCCCGCGAAATCGACGGCGCCGAGGCCAGAAGGCTAGCGCTCCTGCTGGATGGTCTCTGCGCCGCTGGTCGCCTCGTCATGGCCGCGGGCGGGCCCGACTTCGCACCGCAAGAGCATCTGCCCCATCTTCGCAGCCTGAGCTTTCCCTTCGAGGCCCCCACCTTTGCCGAACGCTTGGCCCACTGGCAGAGGGCCTTGAGCGCCGGCGGGCTCAATGGCGCGGCGGCTCCCCTCGGCGAAGCGCTGGCGGTGAAGTTCGGACTCGGACCCGCGGCGGTGGAAGCAGCGGTCGAGGCGGCCGAGTGGGACGCGGCTCTCGACGGCGGCGGAACGCTCGATGCGTCCAGGCTCCATCGCGCCGCCCGCGCCGGTGCGCGCCATTCCCTGGCCCGGCTCGCCCGCAAGATCGAACCCTGCCAAGACTGGTCCGATCTCGTATTGCCCGCGCGCGAGCTGCAGCAACTCCGGGAGATCTGCGGCTCCGTCACCCATTGGCCCCTGGTGCATCGCCGCTGGGGCTTCGATGCCAAGCTGCCCTACGGCCGCGCGCTTGCGGTCCTATTCAGCGGCCGCAGCGGCACGGGCAAGACCATGGCCGCCAGCATCATCGCCCGGACCCTGGATCTAGACATCTACAAGATCGATCTCGCGACGGTTGTGAGCAAATATATCGGCGAGACCGAGAAGAACCTTGATCGCATCTTCTGCGAGGGCGAGGCTTCCAATGCCGTGCTCTTCTTCGACGAGGCAGACGCCCTGTTCGGCAAGCGGTCGGAGGTCAAGGATGCCCATGACCGCTATGCCAATCTCGAGGTCGCCTATCTCCTGCAGCGGATCGAGGCCTATGAAGGGCTGGTGATCCTGGCGACCAATCTCGCCAAGAACATCGACGAGGCCTTCGCCCGGCGCATGCGCCATGTCGTCGAGTTTCCCTTTCCCGATGCGGGCCAGCGCGAGCGCATCTGGCGGACCATCTTCCCGGCCGCCGTCCCGCTCTCGGCGGATGTCGATCTCGCCTTCCTCGCGACACGCTTCGAGATCGCCGGCGGCAGCATCCGCAATGTCGCGCTCGCCGGCGCCTTCCTCGCCGCGGAGGACGGGACTCCCATCGGCATGGCCCATCTCGCCCGTGCCATGGCGCGGGAAATGCAGAAGCTGGGCCGGATGCCGGCCCGGGCGGAGTTCGGCGGCTATTACGACCTGATC
>DATBBO010000172.1:0-9016 GCA_036270995.1 Dongiaceae bacterium
TTCAGGATCGAGAGCATGCCCAGCGTCGTCACGATGGAGGGGATCCGCGCATAGGCCACGAGCAGGCCGACGAAGGCGTTGATCGCGATTCCGATGACGAGCGGTGCCAGCCAGGCCACGACCACCGGGTATCCTTCGACCGCAAGCGTGCCACTGATCGTCGCCAGCACGCCGATCAGCGAGCCCACCGAGACGTCGATATGGCCGGAGATGATCACCAGCGACATGCCGATGGCGGCCACGGCCACATAGGCATTGCCGGCGAAGACGCTGATGAGGTTCGTGTGGCTGAGGAAGCGCGGATTGATCAGCCCCACCACCAGGAACAGCAGCAGGATCACCCCCAGGATCACCAGCTCCTGGCCGTAGGATTCGATCCTGAGCGCCAGGCGCCGGGCGGGCGGCGAGCCGGCGATGATCCGCGTCGTCACGACACGACCCCCGAGGCCATTTCCGTGAGCGGCCTGCCCCGTGCCGCAGTCATAGCCACGCCCACGCTGTCCGGTGTTGCCTCATGACGCTCGAAGCTGCCGGTGATGCGCCCGCCGCGCATGACCAGCACCCTGTCGCTCATCCCCAGCACCTCCGGCAGCTCGCTGGAGATCATCAGGATGGCCAGTCCCTGGCTCGCCAGGCGGCTCATCAGGGCATGGATCTCCGCCTTGGCGCCCACATCGATGCCCCGGGTCGGCTCGTCCATGATCAGCACCCGGGGCTCGGTCGCGACCCACTTGGCGAGCACCACCTTCTGCTGGTTGCCGCCGGAGAGCTGGCGCACCCGCTGCTCCGGCCCGCGGGTGCGAATCGCGAAGCGCTGGATCGCCTCCTTGGCGAGCGCCACCTCCCGCGGCCGGTCCACCATCAGCAGGTGGGCGAGACGGTCGAGGATCGCAAGCGACAGGTTCTCGCGCACAGTTTGATGGCGGATCAGCCCCTGCGACCCCCGGTCCTCGGGCACATAGGCGATGCCCAGGCGGCGGGCCGCGGCGGGGCTGCGGATCGAGACCGGCCGGCCATCGACCAGGATCTCCCCCGATGTCGCCGGCGTGATCCCGAAGATGGTAAGCGCGAGCTCGGTACGTCCCGCGCCGATCAGGCCTGCAAGGCCGAGGATCTCGCCGGCCCTGAGGGTCAGGCTGATGTCGCGCACGCTGTCGCGATAGGAGAGGTTGCGCAGCTCGAGCACCGCCGGCCCCGGCTGCGTCTCGACCTTGGGGTAGAGGCGATCGATGGCCCGGCCCACCATCATCGAGACCAGCTCGGCCTCGCCGACTTCGCCGACCGCCCTGGTGCCGACGAGGGCGCCATCGCGCAGCACCGTCACCCGGTCGGCCAGCGCGAAGATCTCGGGCAGGCGGTGGCTCACATAGACGATGCCGACCCCGCGCTCCCTGAGCCGGCGGACCACATCCATGAGCCGCCTCGCATCGGCATCCGCGAGTGCGGCCGTCGGCTCGTCCATGACGACGAGCTTCGCCTCCTGGGAGAGCGCCTTGGCGATCTCGACCCGCTGGCGGTTGGCGACCGAGAGCCGGCCCACGGGGATGTCGACGTCGAGGTCCTGGCTGTCGAGGGAATCGAGCAAGGCGCGCGCGCCAGCGCGCATGGCCGGCCAGTCCACGGTGCCCAGGCGCGTGCGCGGTGCATGGCCGATATGGATGTTCTCGGCGACGGTCAGCTCCGGGAAGAGCAGCAGCTCCTGATAGACCGTGGCGATCCCGCGGGCCGCGGCCTCCCGCGGCGAGGCGAAGCGCGCCGGTCTGCCCTCGACCCGCAACTCGCCGCTATCGGCCGCGAGTACCCCGGCGATGATCTTGATCAGGGTCGACTTGCCGGCCCCGTTCTCGCCCAGCAGGGCGTGAACCTCCCCCGGCCGGACGTCGAAATCGACATCCTTCAGCACCCGCACGGGCCCGAAGGATTTCGAGATGCCCGAAAGCTCGACCAGGGCTTCCGTCATGCGGGCAGGGCCTCCCGCCAGGCGCGCCGGTAGTCCTCGATGGGAAGATCCAGCGGCGCCAGCAAAACGGGCGTGTCGGGAATCCGCTCGCCCGCCAGCAGCACCGCGCCGCTGACCGTTCCCGTGGCATCGCTGGAAACGAACAGGCTCGCCGGCCGGCGCAGCGCCGCCAGCGCCGCGAGGAAGATGTCATTGCCGATCAGGCTGCCCTCCACGATCACCGGTCCCGCAGCCTTCAGCAGATCGAAGCAGTAGTCGGTCATCAGCGCCAGATAGAGGCTGGCCCGGGCCATCGCTTCGCCCTCCGAGCGCGGCGCGGGCCCGGATGCTCCACCTGGCGGGCGGCCGATGAAGGGGCTGCCGCCCTCGCTCAGCGGCGGGATCAGCATGCTGCGGCTCTCGATCACGGCGGCGATTGCGTCGCGATCCAGCGCCTGGCCCGTCAGCCCCGCCGTGAGCTCGGCATATTCCCGCCCCCCCATGAACAGGCAGCAGGGTACCGGCGATCCCAGGGCATCGACATTGACCAGGCAGTTCCGGTTCTCCGGCACCGTTGCGGGATCGGCGCCGGCCGCCATGGAGACGATCCAGGTGCCGGTAGAGGCGACCGTGAAGGGCGAGGCACGGGAGAGCCGGTGGCGCAGAAACGAGGCACTGCTGTCATGGATCCCCGTTCGCACCCGGCAATCGGGAGAGAGACCCGTCTCGGCGGCGATCGCAGGCAGGATCGGTCCCAGCACCTCGCTCGCCTTGCGCAGCGGTGGAAAGAGATGGTGCCATCCCATGCGGTCCACCAGCCCGCTGAAGCCACCCAGTGCGGGGCGCCAGAGGCCGGTGTGGCTGCCGAGATAGGTCAGCTCGCTGCTGGCGACACCGCTGAGGCGAAAGCTCCAATATTGCGGATGGAGGAGAAGCTGGCGGGCCTGCGCGAAGGCTTCGGGAAAGGCCTTGGCGAACCAGAGGAGCTGGCGCCCGATATTGAGGCCGCCCATCAGCGGTGGGGTGAAGGTCTCCGAGAAGGGCGATGCCACGCGGTCATAGTCGTCATCCTCGATTGAGAATTCGTAATCGAGAATCGGCAGCGCAAGCGCGCCCGCCCCATCGACGAGCGCGCAGGCCCCGCCATGGGCCACGGGAACGATATCGCTGATCGGCGCCTCCCTGCCGAGCCGGCCGAGCCCCTCCATGAGGAAGGACCAGATCGCCCCCTCATCCGCATGGGGATAAGGCGGGCCGGGGAGCGTCCGGTTCGGCGCGGAGAGGGTGCGGCGGATGGCGCCGCCCTCCACCAGCGAGAGCTTCACATTGGTCTTGCCGATGTCGAAGACCGCGACCGCCATGGCCTCACGCAGGCGGGGTCGGCGGCGCGCCGTGGTCGACAGGCTCCCTCATCGCTCCGGCCTCCCAGGTCATCGGCATCTAGGATGGCGGGCCTTGCCGCCTCCCTACGCCGCCTGGGCGCCATGATTACCGGAATTCGCCGGGCGGTCAGCATCTTCCTCAATTCTGCCGCTTTGCCCGGCCCGTTCTCAGATCGTAGCGCATGATCGGGCGGGCCGGCGCCCGGCGGGCGACGATCTCGAAACCGGCCCGCGCGAAGGTCGAGGCATAGCCGGTGCCCGACGCGCTCGGCGAGACCTCCGCATCGAAGGGATAGGCCTCCAGGGCCGGTGCCCTGCCCTCCCTCGCCGCCTCGAGCGCCGCGGCGATGAGCGCCGTGCACACGCCCTTCCGGCGATATCCGATGCGGATATAGAAGCAGGAGATCGACCAGACCGGCAGATCGTCGACGCGCGCGAGGCGCCAGAGGCGATCGAGCCAGGGCACGGATTCCCGCGGGGTCACCTGGCACCAGCCCACCGCCAGATCTTCCTCGAAGGCGAGGAGCCCCGGCGGCGGCCCGCGCTCGACGATCTCCCGGAATCGAGCCTTGTTCTCCTCCCGCGGCCGCCGGCGATAGGCGCTCCCGATCCGCCCATACATGCACCAGCAGCCATAGCAGGCGCCGTTCTTGCCGAAGAGGTCCTCGAAGGCGGGCCACAGATCGGGCGTGAGCGGACGGATCGTGAGCTTCATGCCGTTTCCCACCAGCCTTTCCAGGGAGGGAAGATAAGCTGGTCAAAAGCATGATCGCAAATAGTGACGCTAATCGGTTCGGGCTTCATCTTTGGGTTGAATCCGGTTTCCGGCAATCACGGTCTAAGGTATCGTGTCCTAGGGACTTGACCGCAGCGACACGGCGCCCAGCAGATGCTGGCCGAGCCCCGCGATAGACTGCAGATCGGCAGAGCGTGTGCAGGGACCGCGATGCGACACTTGCTCCAGCGAGTTCTCTTGACGCTGCTTACAGCGTCCCTCCTTTCTACGGCCCCGGGCCGCGCCGAAGCGAACTACCTCGACGACGACACCGCGTTCAACAAGGCGCTTTCGGAGCTGCGCTCTGCGATCGGCGACCATGCGCGCGTGCTTCAGATCACGGCGGATCCCGAAGGTGTCGAGATCGAAGCCCAGGATCCGCAGAACCACAACCACATCGATCACTGGCGATATGGCGTGGTCACCTATTTTCATCTGCTGTCCACCAATCAGCTGAGCGGCCCGGACGCGGTCGAGCCCCAGCTGGTCAATCCGGATCTCGAAGCCAATCTGTTCGATCCTGACGCAATCGATTTTTCCGCCGTGCCCAAGCTGATGCGCGACGCAATCAAGCGCGCGGGCTTGCAGGATCCAGCTGCTGTCATCCGCATGGAGATCCAGCGCCGTACGTTCATTCTGCCGAAGCCGAGCAGCGGTGACGTCCGCTGGACGGTCTATGTCAGCAGCGGGCGCGAGCACGCCGAGATATACGCCGATGCACAAGGCTCTATCCTGAGTGCCGATCTCAGCGGCACGGAGCGGGCAAAAAACCTCAACCTGTTGCGGGAGCCCGAGCTGGTGGCCGATGCGGCCGCCGAGTTTCGCCAGGTCGTCGGCACGGGCCCCGTGCTCACATCGGCCGAGGTCCGTTACAAGACCGTCGGCTTTGTCACCAATATCCGCGACAAGAGGATGGACCTGCTGGGTCCCGGCATGCCGTCGATCCAAATCTTTACCTGGGACCTGAATGGTCTGCAGCAGGAGCTCGGGAGAACCGACGTCGATGCGGCGATGGGGAAACCGGGCCCCCCGCCCTTCAGCGTCGATGATGTCGACTGGACGATCCTCCCCAAGCTTGAAAAGGACGCGCTCGAAAAGGCCGCATTGCCGCAAGCGGAGATAACACGCCTGCAGATCGAGAAATCCACGGAGCAGCCCGGGAAACCCGCTCTCGTCTGGACAGTGGAGATCATGGAGCCGAGCGGCGAGGTGACCTCGGTGATTGCCGACACGAAGGGTGCCATTCAGCGCGTCGTCCTGGCACCGAGCCGCCGTCCCCCCGTCGATTGGCTGAGCGCCGCGACGATCGCCGGCGCGATCGCGCGCATCGGGCCGACATTCGGCGCGGCCAGCAAGATCGCCTCGATCGTTTTCGACGATCGCGGCGGGCGCGTGACCATCGAAGATCCTGCCAACCAGGGTCAGGCGCAGACCTTCGACTTCTCGGAAGACGGCGCGACCCGCGCAGGAATCACCTTCATGCTGGATTCGAGCGGTCCGCACTTCGGCGTTGCCGATGTCGCGACGCTCGACGAGAAGATGATCGCCAGGCTCGAAGCCGAGGCGATGAAGCGGCTTGGCGAGCAGAACCCGGTCTATCTCGAAAGCGTCAGCATCGGCGCTCACCCCTTCGAGCCGCAGGCCGGCGCACTCGCGATCGAGGTTCGCGTCAGGAATATCGCCCAGGATTCGGTCCAGGCGAACTACGCCTGGATCGTATTCGACTTCAGCGGGCGAGTTGTGGATTACGTGACGTTTTGAGCGTGGTCACGGCCTGTCGCGGCTCATAGTTACGAATGTTAACGAAGTCTGCCTATGCTGGCTGCGGCCCCAGTTTTGCCAGGGCGCGGCCGGATGCGACCGGCGGAGGGGCCGAGTTCCGTAGGGGAAGGCGGGGGTCAAGGATGGATACCGGAACGGTCCGTTTTCCGATGACGGTCGCCGAGTTCGTTCGCGGCGGGTTTCTGCGCCGGGCCGATGTCGTGCTGGAGCGCGGCCATCGCCTGTTCAGCCGCGCCATCCGCTACGCGACCGACAGCCCCTTCAGCCACGCGGCCCTGATCTTCCTCGTGCCCGAGATCGAGCAGGGATTCGACCACGCCTTTCTGCTGGAAGCGGTGCCGAAGGGCGTGTCCGTCTCGCGCGTCTCCCATGTGACGGATCCGGACGCCAGCGGATCCTATGCTGCGGCCATCGCAATTCTGCGTCTCAAGGCTCCCTGGTTCAGCGACGACGTCGCGCGTGTCGTGCGCGGCCATATGCTGAACTTCATCGCCGACGGCTATGATTGGCGCACCGTGATCAGCATCGCGACCAGCGTGCTCGGCGCCAGGCTCTTTGGGCACAAGGAGGAGGTGCCGCATGCCTTCGCCCGAGCCCTCATCAGGGCCCAGGCACACAACGGGCGGGCACCTGCCAACTTCATCTGCAGCGGCTTCGTGCAATATGGCTATCTGCGCGCTCTCCAGGACCTCGTGGACCGGACGAGCCCGCCAATCACGGAGGCGGATGTGCGGACGGCGATTTTCAACCCGCGGCTCGCGGGCATCCCTTTGCCGGCCATGCTGGGCGGGGATCCCGCCTCCCTTGCCGTCCTGATGTCCACCACGCCGGAGGAGATCTCGCGCAGCGACAGCCTCGAATGGAAATATGTGCTGCTGCGCGGACAGGCCTACGAAGTGGCCAATCGCGACGAGGCCGTGCGGCTGATCGAGCAGGCCCCATGACACGCTGTTCGCCGATCGGCGAAGCGCCATCCTGCGCACGCAACGGTTGAGATCGTATACGCTATCATATAAGATCTCACTGCACGCGATAATTTTACTCCACTTCCATAACCTGCTGCCAAGCCGTGCATCGTCTGATGTAGTGGCCAAGCCATTCTGCGGGAGTATCATGGCAATTCCACGACATAAGGGCTTGGCCGATGACGTCTATGAGGCGATTTTCACCAGGCTGATGTCTCTGGAAATTGCGCCGGGGGCGCGAATCACCGTCGACGGTTTGGTCCGGGAACTGAAAGTCTCCCATACACCCATTCGCGAGGCGCTGGGTCGGTTGGAGGGCGAGGGGCTCGTGGTCAAGACGCATCTCGTTGGCTACAGCGCGGCGCCGCAAATTACGCGCCGGCGCTTCGACGAGCTCTATGAGCTTCGCCTGCTGCTGGAGCCGCACGGCGCCCGCCGCGCCGCGCAACGGGTCAACGAGGCGCGGATGCGCAAGCTGAGAGAGCGTAGCGAGCAGATGCGCAAGCTCAACAGCAGCAGGGGACGATCGAGCTACGTCAGATTCGCGCGGCTCGACTCCGAATTTCACGACCAGATCATGGAGATCGCGGGCAACGAGCTGATCCGCGACCAGCTCGCGCATCTTCACACCCATTTCCACATCTTCCGCCTGATGTATCACGCCCGGGTGACGGAGGAGGCGCTCGCGGAGCACGACTCGCTTCTGGAGTCGCTTTCATCCGGCGATGCACCCGGGGCGGAGCGCGCCATGCGTTCGCATATTGAACGCTCGCGCGAGCGTCTTCTGGAGGCCTTCGCGTGATGGTCGCTGCTCCTTGCCTTGGTGAACATCCCTGCCGCCGGTCGGCGAAGCGCCTGAGAACGGTGGCTCGCCACCGCTTGCTGTGGCGCTGACGGAGGAATGACGGTGGGGCAGTTCGACAATTCCGCGCTGCGTCTGGTCGAGCTGAGCAAGTCTTATGGCCGCGTCCGGGCCCTCGAAAACCTGTCCCTGACCGTGGCGGAAGGCCGCTTCTTCGTGCTCTTCGGCCCGAGCTCCGTCGGCAAGACCACGACCCTGCGCATGATCGCCGGCCTCGTCGCGCCGGACCGGGGCCGCGTCGAGATCTTCGGCAAGGATTGGACCCGTGAGCGCATTGCCGGGCGGGGCGTGTCCATGGTGTTCCAGTCCTTCGCGCTCTATCCGCATCTCACCGTCTACAAGAACTTCGCCTATCCGCTGGTCGAAGACGGAGTCGCGCGCGCGGAGATCGATCGCCGCGTGAAGGAGACCGCGGCGATGCTCAGGCTCGACGGCAAGCTTGACCGCAAGCCTGGCACGCTTTCGGGCGGCGAGCAGCAGCGCGTCGCTCTGGGCCGCTCCTTGATCCGCCGGCCCAGAATCCTGCTGCTCGACGAACCCCTGACGAACCTCGACGCGAAGCTCCGCCATGAGATGCGCGCGGAATTGAAGCGTCTCCACCGCCATTTCGGGCTCACCATCGTCTATGCCACGCCCGATGAGCTCGAGGCCCTCTCCATGGGCGAGGAAATCGCGGTGATGCGCAACGGCGGCGTGGCGCAGATCGGAACGCCGGACGAGCTCTACGAAACGCCGCGCGATCTCTATGTGGCCGGGAAGATCGGCTCGCCTCAGATGAACATGATCAAGGGCAGGCTGGCCGGCGACGGTTCCGCTCTCGAATCCGCGATCGGCTCGTTGCCCTTGGCGAAGAAACTGAGATCCGCAGAAGCGGGCGAAGCGGCCGTGATCGGGATCCGGCCGAGCGATATCCGCTTCGCGGCGGAAGGCGAAGCCGGCGTCAAGGCCAATATAGCCATGCTCGAGCCGCTGGGCGACGTCTCGGTCGTGTCCCTGGAGACCGGCGGCGAAACGCTTCGCATGGTACTGCCGGAATCCGCTGCGTCGGGCTTGCGGCCCGACCAGCAGGCTTCGGTCATTCTTGATTCAAGCAAGTTCCACATCTTCCGGGCTTCGAGCGGGCAGGCGATCACCTGACGCGAGGGGCCAGAAGTAGAAGAACGGCAGATCAGCATGGGAGGAAACCAGGAAATGAATGCGAGAACGAAGATCAAAGCGATGCTCATGGCGGTGGGATTTGCCGCTTCGCTGGTGGTGGCAGGTGCAAAGCTCGCATCGGCGGAGGACGTGACGCTGACGATGGCGGTGCCG
>DATBBO010000173.1:0-8902 GCA_036270995.1 Dongiaceae bacterium
GCTGTTGACTGCCGGCTAGGCAGTCGAGTAGGGCTAAACCCGTCTCACGAATGTCAGCCATAACCGCAATCCACCGCTATCTCGATCCCGGTGAAACCCTGGCGGAGGTCCTGTTCGGCCTCATCATGGCGCTGACGATCATCTCCGGCGCCGAGCTTTTCACGGCCCCGAGCGGGCTCAATACGCATGAGCTGATCGTGGCCGTCGTCGGGTGCAACCTCGCCTGGGGCGTGATCGATGGCGTCCTCTTCGTGCTCGGCAGCATGTTCTATCGCAGCCAGCGGGCGCGTTTCTTCCGCGGGCTGAGAAACGCGCGCGGCGAGCTGGAGGCCCTGGCCGCCATCCGGGAGGAGTTCGGGCTGGAGGACGAGCCGCTCGCCATCCCACCGGAGGATCGCGCCCGGCTCTACCGCTCCATCCTGGCCCTCAGCGTCCACGCCGCCCCCGCCCGGGTGAAGCTCCGCCGGCGGGATATCGTGTCGGCCTTCGTCGTTTTCATCCTGGTGTCGGCGACCGCCCTTCCAGGCGTGATCCCCTTTCTGCTGCTCGATGATTCCCATCTGGCGATTCGCGTATCGAATGTCGCGCTCAACCTGCTGCTCTTCGTCGTCGGGTATTGGTGGGCGCACTATACCGATGCGCGCCCCTGGCGGGCTGCGCTTGTCATCCTGCTTCTGGGGATGGCCATGGTCTCCATTGCGGTCGCCCTGGGCGGATGACAAGCGCAAACCGCCGGCTTTCGAATGGTCCTGCCACGCGTCTGATCTGGCGCGGTGCCGGATCCGGGAGGTTCCCATGAAGTCTGCCGGGGCCCACCCCGTGTCCACTCTGCATCGCCTGCTGCCAATCCTCGATTGGCTTCCCTCCTACCGACGCGACTGGCTGTTGGCGGACGTCATGGCCGGGCTTGCCGTCTGGGCGGTCATGGTGCCGGAGGGCATGGCCTATGCCGGCATCGTCGGCGTGCCGGCCATCATGGGGCTCTACACTATCGTCCCGCCGCTGATTGCCTATGCGATCTTCGGCAGCTCGCGCCTCCTCGTCGTCGGCCCGGACACCGCCACGGGCCTGATCTCCGCCCTGACTGTCGGCGCCATCGCGGCGCAGGGAACCGCGGACTTCAACACGCTGACCTCTACCCTCGCCATACTGATCGGGGTCATCTTCCTGCTCCTGGGCGCGCTGCGCATGGGCTGGGTGGCGGCGTTCATTCCCGCCCCGGTGATGCGGGGATTCATCGAGGGCCTCGTCTGCGTCACCATCATCGGGCAGGTGCCGCATCTCCTGGGCATCAGCGGGACCTCGGGCAACTTCTTCACGAAGCTCTGGTTCGTGGTGCAGCACTTGCCGGATGTCTCGATCGCCCCGGTGCTGACCGGTCTGCTGAGCCTCGCGGCCATGCTGCTGCTGCGCCGGTTCGCGCCCCGCATACCCTCGGCCCTGGTCGTCGCGGCCTTGGCCACGGTGCTTGTCACCTTGCTCGGCGGAGAGGCTGCGGGCATCAGCGTCGTCGGCAACCTGCCCTCCGGCCTGCCCCACCTCGTCCTGCCCAACTTCGACCCCACCACCCTGTGGGAGCTTGCCCCAGGCGCGCTCGCCATCGTCCTGGTCGGCTATGCCGAGGCGCTCGGCGGGGCGAAGGCCGCGGCGATGCAGAGCGGCGGAGACATCGACCCGAACCAGGAACTCGTGGCGCACGGGCCCGCCAATATCCTGAGCGGTCTCTTCGGCGGCTTTCTCGTCGTCGGCAGCCTGTCCAAGACCTCGGTCGCCATGGCTGCCGGTGCGCGGACCCAGCTCGCCAATCTCGTCGCCGCCCTCTTCTGCTTCCTAACCTTGGTTCTGCTGACGCCGCTCTTCCGCGGCATGCCCCATCCGGCGCTGGCCGCGATCGTCATCGCGGCCATGTTGCATTTGTCGAAGCCCGCCTATCTCCGCAGTCTCCTCACCCGCCGCGGGCTCGAGTTTGGCATCGCCGCGACGGTCATCGCCGGCGAGCTCGTCCTCGGCGTGCTGCAGGGGATCGCTCTCGGCGTGGTGCTGTCGGTCCTGCTGCTGATCTATCGCGCCAGCCACCCGGAGGGTGTGATGCTCGGCCAGCTGCCGGGCACGGAGGCCTATCGCGACGTCGAGCGACGCCGCGAAGCCGTCACCTTCCCGGGGATGCTGATCTGGCGCGTGGGCGGCGATCTCTTCTTCGCCAGCATCGGCCATGTCATCGGTGGGCTGAAGATCGCGCTTGCCGCAAGCCGGCCACAGGCGAAGCACGTGCTCCTCGACGCCGAGTCGGTAAACTTCATCGACACCACCGCCAGTGACGAGCTCCTGCGGTTCGTCGAGGAACTGCACGGGCAGGGGATCACCCTCGCCTTTGCCCGTCTCCGCGATGAGGTGCGCGAGCGCATGCGGCTCGGCGGCATCGAGGCGGCTGTCGGTCCCGCCAATTTCTACGAACGCATCACCGACGGCGTACGGGCCTGGCAGGCCGCGGGAGGTCCATCAAAGGGACCCTGAATCGCCGAGAACGCCCCGAGGGCAACCCGATTTCAGAAGCTATCAATTACGCGTGAACCCATTATTCCCGCGCGGAAATATCGCTACCATCTGTGCCTCATCCCGCATCTAGAAGTCCGGGATGGAGGACGGAGACCGACATCATGAACAGGCGATTGCTGCTTCTGGGCGGTGCCGCGAGCCTCGCGGCCCTGCTGGGCGCCCGCTGGTGGATGGCCGCGCCGAAGGCGGATCAGGCCGGGGGGACCTTTCCCGTCACCCATAGCGATGCCGAGTGGCGGAAACTCCTGACGGCGGATCAATATGCGGTGCTGCGGGAGGCGGCGACCGAGACGCCCTTCACCAGCCCGCTACTGCATGAGACGCGCAAGGGAACCTTCGATTGCGCAGGCTGCGATCTGGCGCTGTTCTCCTCGGACACGAAGTTCGACAGCGGAACCGGATGGCCGAGCTTCTGGGCGCCGCTGAAGGACGCCGTGGGCACGACCGAGGACAGCTCCTTCGGCATGATGCGCACCGCCGTCCATTGCAGCCGGTGCGGTGGCCATCTCGGCCATGTCTTCGACGACGGCCCGCCCCCCACGGGCCAGCGCTATTGCATGAACGGCGTCGCCCTTACCTTCAAGCCGGCGACCGCCTGACAGGAGTTGGATGATGACGGAAAAGATGACGAACCCTCGCACGCCCCGGCGCCTCGGCATGGCCGCCCTGCTCACCGGGGTCCTCCTTCTTGGCGGGCTGGGACTGCGGTCCCTGCCGGCGGCCGCGGACTCGCCGGCCCTTCCCGCGCCGGCCGCTGATGAGCCGTCAAGCCAGGCGACCTCCGAGACCACGGTCGTGGCGGGCGGCTGCTTCTGGGGCGTCCAGGGCGTCTTCCAGCATGTGAAGGGCGTGACCCGCGCCGTCTCCGGCTATGCCGGCGACGATAAGGACACGGCGCATTACGAGATGGTCGGCACCGGCGAGACCGGGCACGCGGAGTCCGTCCAGATCACCTTCGATCCTCGTCAGATCACCTATGGCCGCATCCTGCAGATCTATTTCTCCGTCGCCCATGATCCCACCGAGCTGAACCGCCAGGGCCCGGACGAAGGCACCCAGTACCGCTCGACGATATTTGCGGCGAATGCCGAGCAGGCAAATGTCGCCAAGGCCTATATCGCCCAACTCGGCCAGGCCCATGTCTTCAACGACCCGATCGTCACCACCATCGAGCTCGGCCGCAGCTTCTACCCGGCCGAGGACTACCATCAGGATTTCCTCGCCCGCAATCCGGACTACCCCTATATCGTCTATAACGACCTGCCCAAGATCGAGGAGCTGAAGCGCCTCTTCCCCGCTCTCTACCGGCCCGATCCCGTCCTGGTGATGGGAGCCCGTCGAACTGAGAGCGGGCGCTGCCGAAATCTCCTCTCCCGCTTCGAAGCGCGGGAGAAGGATAGACGGCCTCAGCGATCTCCCACGTCGGAATCGCCGGGCGTCGGCGGCGCTAGCGGCGTGAAGAGGCAGCGGTCGGGCTTGATGTCGATGAGCGGCGTGCCATCGAGGCAATCGAGCCCGCGCACATGAAGCGTCAGCCCCTCGATGCGGACCAGCTCGACCAGGGATGTTCCGATGGGATTGGGCCGGACCGGCGAGCGCAGCGCGAAGGTGCCGCGCGTCACCCCGTCATCGCGCGGGCTCTGGAGCACCAGATCGCGCCGCGAGCGATGCAGCCAATAGAGCACCTCGAGGCGGGCGAAATCCGCAACGCCCTTCAGTGCCTCGGCCCAGGGCTGGAAGACCTCGATGCGGCAGGTCGGCCCATCGAGCCGGCCCTGCCGCGGGCAATCCATGCGTGTCGTCCAGGGTGTGCGGATGCGCCCGATGAAGATCAGCCCCGCATCGCTGGCATCCGGCCAGTCGATGACCTTCTCGGCCGCGCGGAGCTCATCTTCCCGGACCATGGCGGGCTCAGTCGTCGACGGCCACGAGCACGTCGGAGGCCTTGATGACGGCGATGGCCGCCTTGCCCTTGGCGAGCTTCAGCTCGTCGACGGCCTCGTTGGTGATCGAGGCGGTCACCACGGCATTGCCGATGTCGATGCGGACGTGAGAGGTGGTGGCACCCTTGACGACATCGACCACGGTGCCCTTGAGCTTGTTGCGCGCACTGATCTTCACGGCGGGATCTCCTTTGGCTGGGTTACGTCTCACGATGGACAATCATTGTAAAGGCGATTACCCGCCGGGCGGCGAGAGCAGCCGAGGCTGCGACCTGGCCTCTGTCATGCAGGACGGACTTCCGCAGATTGGACGGCTTGGCCGCGTGCCGACGCCCCGTTGGCGGCCCGCAGCGCCGCCAGGAAGGAAGTGAGCCCCGCGCTGCGCAGGGGAACATAGGGTTTCATGGCCTGGCGGCTCAAGCGCTTGACGAGCTGCATCGCGTCATGGCTGACGCAATCGACCGGGAAGAAGACGATGCTCACCTGGCTGATCAGGCCGGCGAGCTGCGCGCTGCGATCCTCGATGCCGCCGTCGTGGTGCAGCAGCTTTGTCGCGAAACGCGACGCGATATCCCTGAGCGCGGCCACATGGCCGCTCTTGCCGCCGACATAGAGCAAAACCTGCCCGTGGAGCAGGCCAGCTGCCTCGGCCGCACCCTCCGCCGTGGCGGCAGACCGTGCAGCCAGGACGGCCTCGGCGGCCTCGAGCTCGTTGCGCAGCATCTGCTCCCGCCGCGCCAGGGTCGTCCGGTCGGAGCGTTCCCAGGCCAGGCGCTCCTCCGCGGCCGCCAGCCGCTCCTCGATGCACTCGCGATGGGTGATCTCCGAGGAAAGGCGGCGCTCCAGGCTCGCGACCAGGCTTGCCAGCGTCTGCGCGCCACCTGGCTGGCCCTGGTCAGCGGTTGCGTTGCGCGAAACCGCGCTGGCAAGTAGCGCGTTCAGATCGCGGATCTTGGCGTCGCGCGACAGGACGGAATCGCGGATCTGAGCCTGCTGGCGCTGAACTTTTTCGCGCAGCGCCGCATTCTCCTCCTCGATCTGGCGCAGGCGCCGGATATCGGCGCGGCCCGCCGCCCCCACGAGATGGGAGAGCATATGCACCTCGCCGAAGGCACGCTTCACCAGCGCCGGCCCGGTCAGCGGATGGGTCAGCACGGCCCAATAAGCGCCGGGGATCTCGCCGCGCTGGACTGCCTCGCTCCAAAGGGAAGCAACATCTGCCTCGCTCTTCGCCTTGGCGAACTGGTTGAGGGCGGTCTTGTGCCGGCGGTCCAGGGCCTTGTGCAGCAGCTTGCCGGCGGCATCCTTCTGGTTCGCCAGGGTGACGCCGTGCTTGTGCAGGTCATGCTCGGAGAGCGCGGGGATCGCCGCGATGTTGAGCTTGCCCAGAAGCTGGCGGAGATCGCCGGTTGAGAGGCAGGTGCCCACGATCGAGCAGTGGAGATTCGGATTCAGCTCATAGATCCGGAGGCGCCGCTTCGGCAGGGACTCGCCAGGCGATACTGCGGTCAGCTCCGGACGGCGGCCCAGCAGGGAGCCGGAGATCAAGCTTTCCCGCCGCCTCGCCGCTGCGGGTGACAGGACGGCTGCAAAGGGTTCACCGGCTCTCTCCATGGCCATGGAAGGGCTTTCTGCTCGATGGAAGCGATATATTCTTGTGAATATATCGTTGCCACGAACCGCCTGCAAGCCGTCCACGGTGCGCGAGGGCGCGAAAGCCGATAGCATGGGCAGCATGCCGGCCCGCAGGCCAAAGAGCGTTGCGACCTCACGCGAATCGCCGCCTTCGCGGCTGGCGGAGGCAGAGGCCTTCATCGCCCGTACTTATGACAGGGCCGTCGGCACCGAGGAGGTCGAGCTTGCCGACGCTCTCGGGCGAATCCTCGCCCGCGACCTGATCGCCAGCACGGACCTGCCGCGCTTCGATGCCTCGGCTGTGGACGGCTATGCCGTGCGGACCGGGGACCTGGTGCAGGGCAAGATCGCCCGGATGGTGGTCATCGGCCGCTCGGCGGCGGGTCATCCCCTCGACAGAGAGATCGGGCCCGGCGAGGCAGTGCGGATCTTCACGGGCGCGGTCGTGCCTGCCGGCGCCGATCTCGTCCTGATGCAGGAGGATTGCCGGCGCGACGGCGACCGCCTGATCATCCCGCCGGCGGCCGTCGGCCGGATGAACATCCGGCGAAAGGGCGAGGATCTGGCGAAGGGCGCAACGGCGATCGCCGAGGCGACGCGGCTCGGCCCCGGCCATCTGGCCCTTGCGGGTGCTCTGCAGACGGCGGCGATCTCGGTCTACCGGCGCCTCAAGGTGGCCCTGTTCTCCACCGGCGACGAGCTGCGCGGTCCGCGGGAGGAGATCAGCCCGGGGCAGATCGCCGACGCCAATCGTCCGATGCTGCGCGCCATGCTGGGCGGCATGGGCTGCGCGGTCGAGGATTTCGGCATTCTGAAGGACGAGCCCGAGGCTCAGATCACCGCCCTGATCGAGGCGGCGCATCGCTGCGATCTCATCGTCACCTCGGGCGGCGCCTCGGTGGGCGACGAGGATCACCTGACGCGCGTGATCCGGCAACGCGGCTATCTCGAGATCTGGCGCCTCAAGATCAAGCCGGGCAAGCCGGTCGGCATCGGCGATATCGACGACTGCCCGATCCTGGCGCTCCCGGGCAATCCCGTGGCCGCCACCCTCACCTTCCTGATGCTGGGCACCCCGCTGGTCGCGCGGCTAGCGGGGTCTGGCGATCTCCGGCCGCCCGTCATGCGCTTCCCCGCTTATCGCGAGATCGCAAAGCCCCCCGGTCGTTGGGAGGCCCTCGCTGCCCGCCTCGTGCATGAGCCCGGCCGGCTCACCGCCGTCGAGCCCCTGGCGAAGGCCGGCTCCGCCATGCTGAGCTCACTCGCCGGTGCCGAGGGCTTCATCACGCTGCCCGAGGAGACCGAGCGGGTTCAGGCCGGCGAGGCCGTCGACCTCGTCCTGCTGCCGAGGTCCTGAGCCCTATCGCATGATCAACCCGAGGCCACGGCCCTGCGAGGAGCTGCTCGCGCAATCCGCCAATGGCCAGGCCATCTGCAGCAGGAGCCAAAAGCCCTGGGTGCTGGCCGCGACGGTGCTGGGCTCGACCATGGCCTATGTCGACGAGTCGGTCGTCAATGTCGCCCTTCCCGCTATGGAGCGGGACCTCAACGCTTCGCTTGCGGCGATGCAATGGGTCGTCAATGCCTACACGCTCTGCGTGGCGGCCCTCGTGCTGTCGGGGGGAGCCGCCGGCGACCAATATGGTCGGCGCCGGATATTCGCCCTCGGCATCGCGATCTTCGCTGTCACCTCCCTCGGTTGCGGATTTGCCTCCAACGCCCTGCTGCTGATCGGGGCGCGCACCGCGCAGGGTCTGGGGGCGGCACTCCTGATTCCCTGCTCGCTCGCGATCATCGGCGCAGCCTTCGATGAAGACGAGCGCGGCAGGGCCATCGGCGTCTGGTCGGGATCCACGGCCATCGCCGCGGGCTTGGCGCCGCTGCTGGGCGGCTGGTTTGTCGATCACTGGTCCTGGCGGGCGATCTTCCTGATCAACCCGGTTCTGGCTCTGCCGACGCTCTGGATCGCGTTCCGTTACGTCCCCGAAAGCCGCGATAGCGACGCGCGGCACGGCCTCGACTGGCGGGGCACCCTGCTGGCCTTCGCCGGGCTTGCGGCCTTGGTCTATGGGTTGATCGCCGCGTCGGGCTTCGGCTGGTCGAACGCGATCGTTATCGGATCCCTTTTCGTGGGAATGCTCCTGCTTGCCGGCTTCATATGGCAGGAGAATCGCAGTCCGGCGCCGCTGATGCCGCTGGGCCTGTTTCGCTCGCCGGCCTTCTGCGGCGTCAATCTGCTGACCTTGCTCCTCTATGGCGGCCTCAGCGGGGCCTTCTTCTTCCTTCCCTACCTGCTCATCGAACTGCATGGTTACTCGGCGCTGGGCGCTGGCGCCGCATTTCTCCCCTTCACCCTCATCATCGCGCTGCTGTCCCGCTGGTCCGGAGGCCTGCTCGACCGTTTCGGCGGGCGCCGGCCGCTCATCCTCGGACCCGCCATTGCGGCCTTGGGTCTGCTGCTGCTGGCCCTGCCTGGGACCGGCGGCACCTACTGGCTCACCTTCCTTCCGGCCATGATCGTGACCGGCATCGGCATGGCCGTGACCGTCGCGCCGCTCACCACAACAGTTCTGAATTCCGTCGACCCTCACCACACGGGGGTCGCCTCCGGGATCAACAATGCCGTCGCATCGGTCGCGGGCCTGCTGACCGTGGCGGCGCTCGGGACCGTGGCCATCACGGTCTGTGACCGGTCGCTCGACCATCACCTGGACCTGGCGGGAGCATCGGCCGAGATCCGGCACGCCGTCGATGCCATGCGCGGCGGG
>DATBBO010000174.1:0-2605 GCA_036270995.1 Dongiaceae bacterium
TGGTCGAGGGGGATCTGAGTCAGCTGGTCGAGCTCGCTGTCATAGTAGTCGACCCAGGTGCCGTCGGAGACCAGCAGCACCGGCACGGCGGTTCGTACTCCACCCGCAGCAACCCCGGCCGGCGGATATAGATCTTGCCGAAGGATAAAGCTCCGCCCTGGGCGACCTGCTGGAAGCGCGAGCTCATGCTGTGGATGCCGTCGAGATATCCCGCGACCCGCTTCAGATCGGCGCGGTCCTCGTCGCTGAGCTGCATGGGCGCATCGGCGGCCGAAGCAGCGCCCGCCCCGAGCAGGAGCCCGGCGGCCGGCAACAGGGCGAGGCCGCCCAGAAGGCGGCGGCGGGAAAAAGAGGCGGAGGCGATAGGGAGAATCTTCGTCATTCCATTCCGTCGATGTTGCGGGCCAGAACCTCGCGCTTGCCGACATGGTTGGCCGGGCTGACCACGCCCTCCTTCTCCATGCGCTCGATCAGGCGGGCGGCGCGGTTATAGCCGATTTGCAGATGCCGCTGGACGAAGCTGGTAGAGGCCTTGCGCTCGCGGCAGACAAGCTGGACGGCCCGGTCGTAGAGATCGTCGCCGCCTTCCTCGCCGCCCGAGCTCTCAAGCCCCTCGGGCTCCTCTTCCTCGCGGGTAACATCCTCAATATAGGCGGGGCTGCCCTGCTCTTTAAGGTGCCGGACCACCGATTCGACCTCGCCGTCGGAGACGAACGGACCATGAACCCGTGCGATCCGGCCGCCCTGGCCCATATAGAGCATGTCGCCCTGGCCCAGCAGCTGCTCCGCCCCGGGTTCGCCCAGGATGGTGCGGCTGTCGATGCGGCTGGTGACATGGAAGCTCACCCGGGTCGGGAAATTGGCCTTGATGGTGCCGGTGATGACATCCACCGAGGGGCGCTGGGTTGCCATGACGATATGGATTCCGGCGGCGCGCGCCATCTGCGCCAGGCGCTGGACCGCGGCTTCGATATCCTTGCCAGCCACCAGCATTAGATCCGCCATCTCGTCGACGACCACGACGATGAAGGGCAGCGGCGAGAGATCGAAGGCCTGCTCCTCATAGATCGGCGCGCCCGTCTCGGGATTGAATCCGGTCTGGACCTTGCGGGTGAGCGTCTCGCCTTTGGCCGCGGCCTGCTCGACCCGCTGGTTGTAGCCCTCGATGTTGCGCACACCGAGCTGCGACATCTTGCGATAGCGTCCCTCCATCTCCCGCACCGTCCATTTCAGCGCGACGATCGCCTTGCGCGGATCGGTCACCACCGGCGCCAGGAGATGGGGAATGCCGTCATAGCCGGAGAGCTCCAGCATCTTCGGATCGACCATGATGAACTTGCAGCGGTCGGGCGGCAGCCGATAGATCAACGACAGGATCATGGTGTTGATCGCCACCGACTTGCCTGAACCGGTGGTGCCGGCGATCAGAAGATGAGGCATCCGGGCGAGGTCGACGATCACCGCCGTGCCGCCGATATCCTTGCCAAGCACGAGAGCGAGCTTCGCCGCCGTGCGCTCGTAATCCTCCGAGGCCAGAAGCTCGCGCAGGCTCACCGTCTCGCGCGAGCGGTTGGGCAGTTCGATGCCGATGACGCTCTGCCCGGGCACCACGGCGATGCGCACCGAGACCGCGCTCATGGAGCGCGCGACATCGTCGGCGAGGCCCACCACCCGGCTGGTCTTGGTGCCCGGCGCCGGCTCCAGCTCGTAGAGCGTCACCACCGGCCCGGGGCGCACCTTCACGATCTGGCCTTTGACGCCGAAATCCTGCAGCACCGATTCGAGCAGCCGGGCGTTCTTCTCCAGCGATTCCTCGTTCACCTTCTGCGCATTGCGGTCCTTGGCCGGGGGATGCAGCAGGTCCAGCGGCGGCAGGCTGTATTCCGCGTTGGGGACGAGATCGAGAGTCGCCTGACCTCCGCGCGTCGCCCGCTTGCCGGGCTTGGTGCGCGGCTTTTGGGGCTCGACCAGCGGCGCGCCTTCCTCCCGCGGCCGGGCCGGCTCGGCGGGCACGGGCGGCACCAGGGAGATGGGCTGCTCCGCCTCGTCCTCCTGCGCATGCTCGTCCAGCATCGGCTCCATGCGCCGGGCCTCTTCGTAGCGCTCGGCGCGCATCTCCGCCGCCAGCTCCTTGTTGCGCCGGCTGAGGAAGCGAATGAGCGCGCTGGTGCGCGTCGTGACCTCGCCCCCGGCCGTGGCGATCGCCACACCCGCCTGGCGATAGCGCCGCCAGGAGATCCCGAGGGCGAAGTAATAGGCCGGCAGCGCCAGGAGGAGGCAGGCGAGCTGCACCGCCCAGAGCGGCACCTTGCCGAGCGAGATCAGGCCGCTCAGCGCACCGCCGCCGAAGAGGAGCTGGCCCAGCGCCCCGCCCAGTCCTTCACCGAAAGGCCAGCCCGCGCCCCAGGGAACAAGGCCGAGCCCGACGGCCATGGCGAGCAGCGAGGTCGGCAGCAAAGCAAGCCGCAGCCACCAGGGATTGGCGGGGCGGTGGCGCATCAGCTTCAGGCCCCAGATGCCCAGCGCCACCGCCAGCATGAAGCTCGCGAGACCCAGGCTCTGCAGGGTGAGGTCGGCGAGATAAGCGCCGGGCCAGCCGAGTGCG